>NZ_JAFCTX010000006.1:0-175883 GCF_049896245.1 Cypionkella sp. TWP1-2-1b2
TCCCATGTGGATCACTCCGTTGCCCCCACTGCTCTCCGCTTTGGGGGTAGGTTCACATGGCTCAGTTCTCAGTGAAAATTATGCGCCTAACCGGCTCAGTTCTGGGTGAAAATCAACAGGCAGGGGTTCAGAGCAAAAGAAAACCCTGCCAGCGCTGGTCGCTGGCAGGGTTTGATTTTCTAGCAGTGTTGTTGCGGCTTAGCGGCGGTCGCCGAGGAATTGCAGCAGGAACATGAACATGTTGATGAAGTCGAGATACAGGTTCAACGCGCCCATGATCGCCGACTTGCCCATCCACTCGCTGTCACCGCTCTCTGCGTGTTGCAGATAGGTGTTTTTGATCGTCTGGGTGTCATAGGCCGTCAGGCCTGCGAACACCAAAACACCGATCGCCGAGATCGCGAAGGCCAGTGCCGACGAAGCAAGGAAGATGTTGATGACCGAGGCCACTACCAGCCCGATCACGCCCATCATCAGGAAGGTGCCCATCGCCGACAGGTCTTTCTTGGTGGTGTAACCATAGAGCGACAGCGAGGCGAAGGCGATCGCGGTCACAAGGAAGGTAGTAACCACCGACGCGCCAGTGAACACCAGCAGGATCGAGCTGAGCGAAATACCCATCGCCGCCGCGAAGACGTAGAAGAACAGTTGTGCTGCTGCGACCGACAGGCGGGGGATCAGCGCGCCGAAGGCGAACACCATCACCAGCGGCGCGAACATCAGCACCCATTTCAGCGGCGACATGTAGATTGCCGAGCCGAAGCTGGTGAGATAGGTGTGATCACCAATCTGGGCTACCGCTTGCGACGGAACATCTGTGACCGCAAGGCCCGCGACTGCCCAAGCGGCAAGTGCTGTGATCAGCATTGCCACGGACATCAGCCCGTAGACTTTATTCATATGCGCCCGCAAACCTGCGTCGATGTCGGCGCTCCGCGCACCAACGCCGGCGGTCTGGCCCGAGGGGCGGATCGTCTGATAGTCAGCCATGGAAGCCTCCGATTATGGACTGAAGGCGGGTGCGAATGTCCGCACTGCCTAATGTCACCAATATTGGCACTGTTGGCGGTGATTTCAAGGATTTCCGCTGCGGGAAACCCTTGAGGCGTAAATGTCGCATTAACCAGTGGTGAACGCAGCCCGGTCAGCGCAGCCAAGTCGACGGCACATCCCATGCCGGGCGGGCGGACTCGGCAGCGGCTTGGCGCGGCGTGATGCCAATATCGGCGAGCATTGCATCGTCAAGGCGGGCCAGTTGGGCGCGCTGGCGGCGGGCGGTCACAGCCAAACGCAGGCGTTTGACAAGGTCAGCAAGAGTGCCGCGCGACTGCACGTGGGCGACAGCCAGCGTGGAGGTGTGGAGCGAGGCGAACATGTGGTATCCTTTCAGGGTTCATCGACGTCGGTGATGTGAGTCGTTTGTTTCATCACAGCACTTGATCCTTATGCCCGAATCGGTGACATTAGGAAAATGAATGGTTTTGACTTAACGCATCAAGGATTGTGATATGTCTCGAAATCTCGACCTCACCTCATTGCGCTCTTTCGTGGCGATTGCCGATGCGGGCGGTGTCACCCGCGCGGCGGGGTTTTTGAACCTGACGCAATCGGCGGTGTCGATGCAGATCAAGCGGCTGGAGGAGATGCTGGACAGCCAACTGCTGGACCGCTCGGCGCGGCAGGTGGGGCTGACCGCCTCCGGTGAGCAGCTTTTGGGCTACGCGCGACGGATGCTGGCGCTGAATGATGAGGTTTTTGGTCGGCTGACGCAGGATCAGCATGAGGGCGAGATCGTGCTGGGGGTGCCGCATGATATTGTCTATCCGGCTATTCCGCAGGTGCTGCGGCGGTTTGCCAAGGAATACCCGAAGATGAAAGTCTCGCTGACCTCGTCGTTTACGCGGGTGTTGAAGGCGCAGTTTGCGCGCGGCGAATGTGATGTGATCCTGACCACCGAAGAATCGGTGGACCCGGATGGGCAGACTTTGGCGGAATTGCCGTTGGTTTGGGTGGGAGCCCCGGATGGAGCGGCTTGGAAGGGGCGGCCGTTGCGACTGGCCTTCGCGCATAACTGCATCTTCCGCCAAGGCGTGCAGGCGGCGCTGAACGCGGCTGGCATGCCATGGGAGATGGCGGTGGAAAGCGATGACACGCGCGGGATTGAGGCATCCGTTTCCGCCGATTTGGCGGTGCATGCCGTGTTGGCGGGGTCAGAGCCGCCGTTTGTCGAGCGGATTGCGCATGGCGGGGTGTTGCCGGAATTGGCGGTGATCAAGGTCAATATGTATGTCGCCGATCCGGTACATTCCGAGGCGGTTTCGGCTTTGGCCGCGATGATCCGGCAGGTGTATTTGTCACGGGCGATCAGGTCGGCGGCTTGAGGCGGGGGAGCTAACCTCAACCGTTGGGCTGCTGCATGGAGCTTTCGTGGGGGTTTCACACCCCCACACCCCTGTGGGATATTTGAGCAGAGAGGATGACAATTTTAGATAATTTTTAGGGGGTTTGTTTTGGCGGCGTTTGCATCGGCGGGCTTCAGGCAGGAGTCGTTGGCCGTTAGAGCGTGATCACGACTTTGCCGGTGGCTTGACGGCTGCGCAGCAGTTCCAGACCATTGGGATACTCCGCGAAGGGCAGCTCGTGGCTGATGTGAGGGCGCAAGCCGCCTTGTGCGAACCATTGGAACAGGGTGCGCAGGCTGTCGGTCAGCACTTGCGGTGCGAAGGTCAGGTAGCCGCCCCAGTAAAGGCCCATCACGCTGAGGTTTTTCACCAAGAGGTGGTTGGCGGGGATCTCGGGCAACTGGCCTGAGGCGAAACCGATGGTCAGCAGGCGGCCTTCGGGGCGGCAGGCAGAGAGCGCTGCGCTGAAGGCGGGACCGCCGACGGGGTCATAAACCACATCGACGCCGCCCAAGGCTTTGAGAGCGGCTTTCAGATCAGGCGTGTCGCTGTCGAGGGTGATGTCGGCTCCGGCTGCGCGGGCGATGGCCAGCTTTTCCGGGCCACGGGCGCAGGCGATCACCTTTGCCCCCATGCGTTTGCCGATTTCCACCGCCGTCAGGCCGACGCCTCCGGCAGCGCCAAACACCAGCAGAGTCTCGCCGGGTTGCAGCTGGGCTTTGTGGGCAAGTGCCAAGTGTGAGGTGCCATAGGCGATCTGGAACGCGGCGGCTTGCTTGAAGCTCATGCTGTCGGGCAGGGGGATCAGGTTGGCGGTGGGGGCGGTGATGTATTCGGCCAAAGCGCCGTGACTGGCAAAGCCTGCAACACGGGCACCGGGTTTGAGGGCGGTGGGTGTGTCGGGGTGCAAAGCATCAATGCTGCCAGCAAACTCCATGCCGGGGATGAAGGGCAGTACGGGACGCTCTTGATACTTGCCCTCGGCCATCAATAAATCGGCAAAATTCAACCCGACGGCGGAGATTTTCAACCGGGCCTGTCCCGGTTCGGGTGTAGGCAAGGGCCGCTCTGCCCGTTGCGCGGGGCTGCCCAAAGCTGTGAGTTGCCAAACCTGCATCTTCCGCCTCCGCATTGCTGGGCGGGTGGTGTCAGATTTTTCGGGAAAAGGCCAAGAAAATTGCCGGAATTGCGTGGCGTGCAACAATTTCGGGGCATGGAAGCGATCCCATTCGAATTGGAAACGATCCCACAGCGGCAAAATGGCGTAATTTGCAATTTTTAGCCGACTTAATTGCAAAATGCGACGCAAAATGGGATACACGCTTAAGCAGAGTTAACAGACAGGCGTAAACGCAGAGGGGTGTAGCCCACATCTGGCGGCTGTTTCTTCTCCGCCTGTATAATTGGACATATCCAAAAAGACAGGTTTTCAGAAAGCGTTCGGGGAATCTGAGGAGAAAGTTGGTTTTGGCAAAGTTGGCACGGAAATTGCTTTGTATGATGGTGTTAGGTAGAATTGAAAGTGGAGACTGTTATGAAGCACCCCGTTGACGCCCATGTCGGCAAGCGCATCCGCCATCGTCGGTGGATGATCGGCATGACGCAGCAACAGCTTGCGGATAAGGTGGGCATCAAGTTCCAACAGATCCAGAAGTATGAAACCGGGATGAACCGGGTTTCTGCCTCGCGGCTGTGGGATATTGCAGATGCGCTTGGGGTGACGATTGCATTCTTTTTTGAAGGTCTGGCCGATGGCGCACAAGCCGCAGCAGCCGGACATGATATGATGGCGGATAAAGAAGCCCTGGAACTGGTGCGGTCTTATTACGCCATCCCCGAAGCACAGCGGAGGCGCCTGTTCGATCTGGCGCGTGTATTGAGTGAAGCTGCGTAACCGCTGAGCACATAGCTTTGTGACCCGGCGTGAATTGCCCCCAATTACGCTGGTTACAAAGCTTGACCGCTCGCCCGCAAGTGCTTAGCCAAGGCTGGACACTTGCGGGCGACGGGCGTTTTAAGCCCCGGTCGTTTTAAGCCCCGGTGATGGGGCGAAACATGACGAAATTTTTAGACAATGAAGCGCAGGATATCATCCGCACAGCAGCCTTGCTGGCGGATGCGGCGCGCGTGGCGACGTTGCAGCATTTTCGCAGCGATGGTCTGACGGCGGACAACAAGGAAGCGGCGCGGTTTGACCCGGTGACGGTGGCGGATCGTTTGTCAGAGCAGCGGATGCGGGAGATTTTGGCGCAAGCGCGGCCTTTGGACGGCATTTTGGGTGAAGAATTTGCACCGGTCATCGGGTCTTCGGGTCTGACTTGGGTGTTGGACCCAATCGACGGCACGCGCGGGTATTTGTCGGGCACGCCGACTTGGGGGGTGCTGATCTCGGTCCGCGATGCGTCGGGCGTGATCTACGGCGTGATTGATCAACCCTATATTGGCGAGCGGTTTGAGGGTGGTTTGGGCCGGGCGGAAGTGAACGGGCCGATGGGGCGTAGGGTTTTGAAGACTCGGGCGGCGCGGCCGTTGTCGGAGGCGATTTTGTTTTCGACCTTCCCCGAAGTGGGCACCGCCGAGGAGGGCGCTGCGTTCCGGCGGGTGGCGCCGAAGGCGAAGCTGGTGCGCTATGGCATGGATTGCTATGCGTATGGCCTGGTAGCTGCCGGGCAGATTGATCTGGTGATCGAGGCGGGGTTGCAAGCCTATGACGTGCAAGCGCCGATTGCGGTGATTGAAGCGGCGGGCGGGATTGTCACCGATTGGTCGGGCAAACCCTGTCTGGAGGGTGGGCGGGTGTTGGCGGCGGCCAATGCGGCGATTCATGCTGAAGCTTTGGCTTTGCTGAACGCGTAGCCGATTTTTGAGAAAAATCGTGGGGGGCTGTCTGCCCCCCTGCCCCCCCGAGAGTATTTCTACCAATGTGAAATTGGGCAGTGGTTCGGGCTTGGCGCTTGCACTGGGCTTTGCTAGGGTTGGCTTGCGCGAGTCCTTGACTCCCCCTTCTGTCGCGCTTCCCTGATCCACCGAAGGGGGTGGTGAGACGGGGAAATCATGTCTGAAATTCTGATCCGAAATGCCGATGTCGTGGTGACGATGGATGGCGCGCGCCGCGAGATTGCGCAGGGCGATGTGTTGCTGCGCGGCGGGGTGATAGCGGCGGTCGGGCAGGGGCTTTCGACGGCAGGCGTGGTGGTGGAGGCGCCGGGCTGCGTGGTCACACCCGGTTTGGTGAATACGCATCATCATTTGTATCAGACGCTGACGCGGGCGGTGCCGGGCGGGCAGGATGCTTTGCTGTTTGGTTGGTTGCAAACTTTGTATCCGATCTGGGCGAAGTTTGGGCCTGAGGAGATGTTTTTCTCGGCGCAGGTGGGGCTGGCGGAGCTGGCTTTGTCGGGGTGTTCGTTGACTTCGGACCATTTGTATCTGTTCCCGAATGGGTCGCGGTTGGATGACACGATTGCGGCGGCGGGCGAGGTGGGCTTGCGGTTTCACCCCACCCGCGGCGCGATGAGCATTGGTGTCTCGGAGGGTGGGCTGCCGCCGGATGCTTTGGTGGAGCGTGAGGCGGCGATCTTGGAAGATTGCATCCGGGTGGTGGACCGCTTTCACGATGGCGGCGAGGGTTCGATGCTGCGGGTCGGGATTGCGCCCTGTTCGCCGTTTTCCGTTAGTCGCGATCTGATGCGCGAGGCAGGCGTGCTGGCGCGGGATAAGGGCGTGATGCTGCATACGCATCTGGCGGAGAATGACGAGGATATCGCCTATTCGCTGGCGAAGTTTGGCTGTCGTCCGGGGCAATATGCCGAGGATTTGGGCTGGACGGGCGATGATGTCTGGCACGCGCATTGTGTCAAGCTGGATGCGGGCGAGATTGATTTGTTTGCAAGGTCTGGTACCGGGGTGGCGCATTGCCCGTGTTCAAACTGTCGGCTGGGGTCGGGGATTGCGCCGGTGCGGGCGATGCGCGACGCAGGCGTGAAGGTCGGGCTGGGGGTGGATGGCTCGGCTTCTAACGACGCGGGGAATTTGATTCTGGAGGCGCGGCAGGCGTTGTTGTTGCAGCGGGTGTCGCGCGGCGCGGATGCGATGGCGGCGCGCGAGGCGTTGGAGATTGCGACGTTGGGCGGGGCAAAGGTGATGGGGCGCAGGGATTGCGGATCGCTAGAGGTTGGCAAGCGCGCCGATATTGCGATCTGGGATGTGTCGGGGATCGAGGCGGCGGGGTCTTGGGACCCGGTGGCGAGTTTGATTCTCTGCGGGCCAATGAGGGTGCGCGATCTGTTTGTGGAAGGGCGCGCGGTGGTGCGGGGCGGGCAGATGGTGACGATTGATTTGGCCCGCGTGATCGCGCGGCAGAACCTTTTGGCGTGGGCTTTGGTCTGAGCCCGCAGGAAAAACATTTACAGGCCAAGGCACTTCGGCTATCCATCGCGAATGATTAGCCGGACCGCCATTATTGCCCGTCCCCGACGCCTGCGCTGAAAAGCCCAAGCATTGATCCGCTTTGGCCCGGCGATATGGGCCTTCCCTCGTTGACTTCCCTTACAGTCCTTGGCTACGCCTAGGCTTTCCCGTGAAAGGCCCGCCCATGATCACCGCTGTTTTGCCGACCTATAACCGCGCTCCGATGGCTTTTGTCAAAGGCGAAGGCTCTTGGCTGACGGCAGAGAATGGCAGCCGATATCTCGATCTGGGCGCAGGCATTGCGGTGAACGCGTTAGGCCATGCCAATCCAGCGCTGGTGGCGGCTTTGACCGAGCAGGCGGGGCAGCTTTGGCATGTCTCAAACCTCTACCGCATCCCGCAGCAGGAAAAGCTGGCGCAGATGCTGGTGGACAAGACCTTTGCCGATACGGTGTTCTTTACCAATTCCGGCACCGAAGCCTGTGAATTGGCGATCAAAATGGCCCGGAAATATCACTATGACAACGATATGGCTGACCGGGTTGAGATCATCGCCTTTGAAGGCGCCTTCCATGGCCGCTCTACCGGGGCGATTGCGGCGGCGGGTTCGGAAAAGATGGTCAAGGGCTTTGGCCCGCTGATGCCGGGGTTCAAGCAGTTGAAATGGGGCGATCATGATGCGATCCGCGCCGCGATCACCACCCGCACTTGTGCGGTGATCATCGAGCCTGTGCAGGGCGAAGGCGGCATCCGGGTGGTGCCGGACCAATGCCTGAAGGGCCTGCGCGATCTGTGTGATGAAACCGGAACCCTGCTGATTTTCGACGAGGTGCAATGCGGGGTGGGCCGCACGGGTAAGCTGTTTGCGCATGAATGGGCCGGGGTTTATCCCGACATCATGATGGTCGCCAAAGGCATCGGCGGCGGCTTCCCTTTGGGTGCGGTTTTGGCCACCGAAAACGCCGCCTCTGGCATGGTCGCAGGCACGCATGGCTCTACCTATGGCGGCAATCCGTTGGGCTGTGCGGTGGGCGCAAAAGTGATGGAGATCGTGGCCGAGGATGCTTTCCTCGATGCGGTATCGCGCAAGGCGGCACAGTTCCGGCAGGGGCTGGAGGGCTTGGTCGCCTCGCACCCAACGGTGTTTGAAGCCGTGCGCGGGCAGGGGTTGATTTTGGGGCTGAAATGCAAGGCGCTGAACTCTGATATCGTCAAGGCCGCTTATGCTGAGCATCTGCTGACGGTGCCTGCGGCGGATAATGTGCTGCGGTTGCTGCCGGCTTTGAACATTCCCGAGGCGGATATTGCCGAGGCTTTGGCGCGGCTGGATCGCACCGCGCTGCGGATCGAGGCGGCATAATGCGCCTAACCCACCCCAGCGCCGAAGCAGCGCATTGTGCCTCGCGACGAGTATTTGGCTGACGCTTTGGTCATCCTCTCTGCTCAAATATCCTACGGGGGTTTGGGGGTGTAAAACCCCCGATCTTCGGCCAACAAGAGACGCTTCATGAAACATTTCCTCGATATCCACAAAACTGATGCCAGCGATTTGCGGGCGATGATCGACTCGGCGCTGGCGATGAAAACCGCGCGCAACAACCGCCCCAAGGGCACGCCGGATGATGACCAACCCTTGGCGGGGCGGATGGTGGCGCTGATTTTTGAAAAACCTTCGACGCGGACCCGGGTGTCGTTTGATGTCGGGGTGCGGCAGCTGGGCGGGCAGACCATGGTGCTGTCGGGCAAAGAGATGCAGTTGGGGCATGGCGAGACGATTGCCGATACCGCGCGGGTTCTATCCCGCTACGTTGATCTGATCATGATCCGCACCTTTGAGGAGGCGACGCTGCTAGAGATGGCCGAGCACGCCACGGTGCCGGTGATCAATGGCCTTACCAACCGCACGCATCCCTGCCAGATCATGGCGGATGTGATGACCTATGAAGAACATCGCGGCCCGATTGCGGGCAAGAAGGTGGTCTGGGCCGGCGATGGCAACAACGTCTGCGGCAGCTTCCTGCATGCGGCGGGGCAGTTTGGCTTTGATTTCACCTTTACCGGGCCAGAGACTTTGGAGCCGGAGGGTAAGTTCATCGGTTTTGCCCGCGAGAAGGGCAGTCGGGTGACGATCGAGCGCGATCCAGCCCGCGCGGTTACCGGGGCAGATCTGGTGGTGACGGACACTTGGGTGTCGATGCATGATCCAGAATCGGCAAAGGAGCGGCGGCACAATCAGTTGCGGCCCTATCAGGTCAATGAGGCTTTGATGGCGCGCGCCAAGCCGGATGCGTTGTTCATGCATTGTTTGCCTGCACACCGCAATGATGAGGCGACTTCTGCGGTGATGGACGGGCCACATTCGGTGATTTTCGATGAGGCCGAGAACCGGCTTCATGCCCAAAAGGCGGTGATGCGCTGGTGCTTGGGGGTTTAACGCTGGCCGCTTATCGCTCCGTTCCGTCGCTCTGCGCTGTTGGGGCGAGAAGCGACGGAACGGAGCGCAGAGCGGCGTGCAGGGCCTTGCAAATCGCGGGGATTGGTTGCTTTCATGCGGCAGTCATTCGCCTGAAAGGCCTGCCCCATGCAAAATCCAGTTCCGTCCTTTATCCATTCGCTGACCGCGCTGTCGAAGATCCTCGACAAAGCCGAGGCTTTTGCTGAAGCCAAAAAGCTGAAGCCCGAGGTGATCCCTCAGCTGCGGCTGATCGCGGATATGTTGCCGCTGTGGCGGCAGGTGACGATTGCTTGCGATCATGCCAAGGGCGCGCCTGCCCGTTTGGCGGGGCTGGAAGTGCCGAGTTTTGCCGATACCGAAACCACGCTGGCTGAGTTGAAAGAGCGCATCGCCAAGACGATTGCTTTCCTTGCCACCATCCCGGCGGATGCGTTTGAGGGCGCCGAGGCGCGCACCATTGCGGTGAAGGCGGGCCCGCGCGAATTGTCCTTCCCGGCGGCGCAGTATTACCACGGTTATGCGGTGCCGAATTTCTATTTTCACATGACGACGGCCTATAATATCCTGCGCGCCAATGGTGTTGAGGTGGGTAAGACCGACTTTTTGGGGGCGTGATGATGTCAACGGCTTTGCTGGTGATCGACGTGCAGATGGACTTTGTTGCGCGCCGCGATCGCGGCATGGTCTGGGGCAATCCTGACGCGGATGCCAGCATTGCGACCCTGTTGGCCGCGTTTCGCGACAAGGGCTTGCCGGTGCTGCATGTGCATCACAGCGACCCAAACCCTGAAGACAGCTTCCATGCGGATCAGCCGGGATCGGCGGTGCAGCCACTGGCTGCTCCGCTGCCCGGTGAGGCTTTATTTATCAAGCAGGGCTCGTCTGGATTTATTGGCACTGGGCTGGCTGACCATCTGACCACTGAGGGCATCACCGGGTTGGTGATTGTCGGTGGGGCTGCGAATTACTGTGTGGAATCAACCGCGCGGATGGCGGGGAATTTGGGCTATGCCACCACGGTGGTGGGCGATGCCTTGATCAATTTCCGCCAACGCTTGCGCGATGGCCGCGAAATGGCGGCAAGCGATGTGCTGGCGCTGACTTTGGCCAATCTCGATGGCGAGTTCGCGCATATCTCAAGCGTGAATGAGATTTTGACGCAGGTGGCGACCTGATCAGCTGTGCCAAAAGCGGCACAGCCCCCACTTTTCCACAACATATTGTGGAAAACGTTCTGAAATATGCCTTTTTCCACAAGTCATTCCCAGCGGGGAATACTTTCAGAGGTTAAAGGTTTGCTCTGCGATCATGCAAACGATGTCAGAGCGGCCTGACGCCATCGGCGGCTTTGACCCTTGACGCGAGGGCGGTGACCACCAGCAGCACCACGGCGAGGGCGGCGTAGGTGGCGCGAAAGCCGATGTGATCGGCAATGAAACCGATGCTGGACGGGGCCACCAGTATTCCCGCGTAGCCAACCATGGTGACGGTGGAAATCGCAGCCCCTGCGGCCATGCCGGGGTGGTTGCCTGCGGCGGAAAACAGGATCGGCACCATATTGGCGACACCCAGACCTGCGAAAGTGAAGCTGGCAATGGCGATCAGATCATTCGGGGCAACGGCCCCCCCGAGCAGACCGGCAGCCGAGATCAGCCCGGAGATTTGCAGGGTTTTCACTGCGCCGAACCGGTTGCGCAGACGGTCGCCTGCAAAGCGCATCACCGCCATAGCGCCCGCGAATCCGGCAAAGCCGAGGCCGGAGCGGAACAGATCAGCGCCAAGTTCGCGGCTTAGGTAGATTGCGGCCCAGTCGAGCACCGCGCCTTCGGGCACCATGCAGAACAGCGCCATGAAGCCCAGAATCCAGAGCGAGGCGTCACGCGGGAACAAAGCGTGGGGTATGGGCTTTTCTGCGCTGGGATGCGGGGCATCGGCGATCAGCTTTGGGCTAGCCAGCAGCACGGTGATCAGCGCGATACATGCCACGATCAGGGCTTGGGTTTCGGCCCCCGATTGCGCGATCACAAAGCTGCCTGCAAATCCGCCGATGAAGCCACCAAGGCTCCAAAATCCGTGGCTGGAGGACATGATGGCGCGGCCCATGCGGCGCTCGACCTCAACCGCATTGGCGTTCATCGCCACATCCATGCTGCCGATCACAGCACCCATCAGCGTCATCGCTGGTGTCAGCAGCCAAAGGTTGGGGGCCAGCACCACCAGCGGCAGGGCGGGCACGGTGGCAAGGCCGAAGGCGCGGACGATGTTGCGTGAGCCATAGGTCTGGATCAGGCGACCGGCGAACAGCATGGCCCCGACAGCGCCAAGGCCAAGGGCGAGGATCAGCAGGCCCAGTGTGGTGTTGCTGATGCTATGGCGGTTTAGCAGCAGCGGGATTTGCGGCGCCCATGCGCCCATCACGAAGCCATTGGTGGCAAACATTGCCGCCACCGGCCAGCGTCCGAATTGTGTGTGCTGCATTTGTTGCTCCCGTTAGCGCCAACAGGCTTAGGGTTTGGCGCGGGAGAGGGAAAGGGGGGGAGGCGCACCTTTTGTTTCAACTGTGTCAGGGCGGCGTTCGAGTTTTCTGCGGTGTGGTCTGTTGGTTTGATGTCAGGGATAGGGTTTTGGGCTTGATTTTATCGGGTTGGCTTCATGCAGGCGGCGTGAAGCGCCATTCGGTGATCTGGGTCAGGGTTTCGCCTTTTGCCAAGGTGATCGGCGGGAAACCGGGTTTGTTTGGGGCGTCGGGCCAGCCCTGCGCCTCTATCGCGAGGCCTTTGTAATGGTCGTGGCGGCAGTCGTAAATCTGGATGCCGGGTTCGGTGGTGGCGACGGTCATTTTGAGGTTTGATTGGCCGGTCAGGGTGAGGACGTCGCGCAGGGGCTGTTGGGATTGGCTGAGACAAAAGCAATTATCAAGGTCTGGGGATTGCGGGGCGATGGGCTTTGGTTTGCGGAAATCGAACATATCGCTGACGGGGCGGATTTCTCCGGTCGGAATGAATTCAGCGGTGGCGGGAAGGTAGTGATCGGCTGCGATCTGTAGGCTGTGGCCGGAGAAATCTGCGCTGCCGTCGAGATTCCAATAGCTGTGGTTGGTGGCGTTCAGCAGGGTGTCGGCGTCGGTGGTGGTGGTTATGGTCAGGCGCAAACTGGCGGGGGCTGCGAGCTGAAACAGCGCGGTGATGCTGCGGGTGCCGGGGAAGCCGCCTTCGCCATCGGGGAGGGTGAGGGCGAGCAGACATTCGGTTTCGGAGGCATGGGCGATGCGCCAGACCTTCAGATGCGTGCCTGCATCACCGGAGTGCAGGGTATGCTGGCCGTTGAAATTGACTTGGAAGCCTAGTGTTTTGTCGCCGAGCGGGGCTTGGGCGTTGCTGAGGCGGTTGACCACCGGGGCGATGATCGAGCCGTGATAACGCAGCGGGCCTTCGTAATCGGCGAGGGTTTCGGAACCTAGGGTAAGGTCATGGGGGATTTGGGCGAGGCGCACGGATTGCAGGACGGCACCCCAAGTCAGGACCGCGACGGTGAGATCGCCTGCGCTGAGGGTGATTTTCTCAACCGCTTCGCCTTTGTTGGTGGTGCCGAAATGTGCCATGCTCCCTCCGCTTCCTGCGGCGATGAAGCTTTATCATCGCCGCGAGGTCAAGCGGGTTTGGCGGTGGCGTTTGCGCGCGTCAGCCGTTCAGGCAATCGGTCAGGGTTTTGGCAATGCTGCGCATCAGGCTGTCATAGGCATCGGGGCCGAAGGGCAGCGATGAGCCGACAGGATCGAGGGCTGCGCCGAGTTTGGTGGCGGTGCCTTGCATCAGTTGCGTCAGCATCGCGGGGTCGTGTTGCACTTCGGGGAAGGCGCAAGCGTAGGCACCGGATTTCAGTTCGGCTTGCAACTCGGTCAGCTTGGCAGCGCCGGGGGTCGTGGCATCGCCCAAGGCGAGTGATCCGTGATGGGCGAGGCCATAGTGGGCCGCGAAATAGCCGTAGGCGGCGTGGAAGGTGACAAAAGGTTTGTCTTTGATTGCAGACAGTTGCGCGGTGATTTCGGCATCCATCGTGGTGATGCGGGCTTTGGTTGCAGCGGCGTTGGCGGCGTAGGTGGTGGCGTGTTCGGGGTCTAGGGTGCTGAGGTCGGCGGCGATCAGATCCGTCCAGATCGCGGCATTGGCTGGGTTCATCCAGGCATGGGGGTCGGTGCCGTCGTGGGCGTGGCTGTGTGCGGCTTCGGTGGCGGCGGCTTCGTCATGGGCTTCTTCTTCCTCGCCTTGGCCCGCGGGATAGGCTTGGATTTGGGTGGCTTTGTCGTCCAGCAGGGTCAGCGAGACGGCCTTGCTGTCAGTCATCGCGCGATCAAGCCATGGCGTCAGTTCCGGGCCGATCCAGATCACGGTGTCGGCGTCGGCGATGCTTTGCATCTGGCTGGGGCGAAGTTGGAAATCATGCTCATCCGCGCCTTTTTCCAGCAGCAGGATAGGCGTGCCAAGGTCGCCCATCACTTGCGCCACAAGGGCGTGAACGGGGGGGATGTCGGTGACGACTTGCGGCACTTCGGCGAGGGCAAGCGTTGGCAGACTGGCAAGCGCGAGTGATATGATATAACGCATCGGTAAGGCCTTTTGTTTGGCGACGAGAGGCGGTATGATCGTTATATTATAACATGTCAAGGGGGCCGTATGGCGCATCTTCATTCTGACGCTTGCCCCGGCTGCGAGGTGCCGGATCTGGCCTTTGCGGCGCATGACCACGCGCATTGCGCTTCGGATGCGCTGGCGCGGGCTGAGGCTTTGGTGGCCGAGAAGGGCCTGCGCTTGACCCCGGTGCGCCGTAGGGTTTTGGAGATTTTGCTGGAGGAGCATCGGGCTTTGGGGGCCTATGATGTGCTGACGCGGTTGGCCGCCGAGGGCTTTGGCAATCAACCGCCGGTGGCCTACCGCGCGTTGGATTTTCTTGAGGAACAAGGGCTTGCGCATCGTATCCGCCGCTTGAACGCCTTTACCGCCTGTATGCATCCGGGTGAAGCGCATGCGCCTGCTTTCCTGATTTGCCGGGGCTGTAATGTGGTGGCGGAGGCCCCAGCCGCGCCGGTTATGGCGGCGTTGCAAGTGGCGGCTGGGCAGAGCGGGTTTGTGATTGAACGCTCTACCATCGAGGCGCTTGGCCTGTGCCCAAGCTGTCAGGTGGCGGCATGAGCCTGCTTGCAGCGCAAGGTATTACGGTGCGATTTGGTGGCGAGGCCGTGCTGTCGGATGTGTCTTTGGCGATTGAGGCTGGCGAGATCGTGACGATTCTGGGGCCGAATGGCTCGGGTAAGTCCACGCTTTTGCGGGCGTTGTTGGGGATTTTGCCGTTGGCTTCGGGGGTTGTGACGCGGGTTGCGGGGCTGCGGCTGGGCTATGTGCCGCAGAAGCTGAGCATTGATCGTTCGATGCCGATGACGGTGCGGCGGTTTTTATCGCTGCCGCTGCGGGTGGGGGATGTTGAGGCGACGGCGGCGCTGGCGCGGGTTGGATTGCCGGGGCTTGAGGCGCGGCAAATGGTGGGGCTGTCGGGCGGGCAGTTTCAGCGGGTGCTGTTGGCGCGGGCTTTGTTGTCTGCGCCGCAACTGCTGATTTTGGACGAGCCGACTCAAGGGTTGGATCAGCCCGGTGAGGCGGGGTTTTATCGGTTGATCGAGGAGGTCCGGCGCGAGACCGGGGCGGCGATCTTGATGGTCAGCCACGATCTGCATGTGGTGATGGCGGCGTCGGATCGGGTGATCTGTCTGAACGGCCATATCTGTTGTCAGGGCTCGCCCGTGGTGGTGTCGAACGCGCCGGAGTATCGGGCTTTGTTTGGGCTGGGATCGCAGGGGGCGTTGGCGCTGTATCAGCATCAACACGATCACAGCCACGAGCCGGATTTGGTTGACGCACACGGCCGCGCGCCGTCTGACCCGCATCATGGGCATAATCATGCTTGATAACCTGCTGGGACTGAATGATTTTCTGATGCGGGCGGTTTTGGCGGGTTTAGGGCTTTCGCTGGCGACCGGGCCGCTCGGGTCATTTGTGGTGTGGCGGCGGATGGCGTATTTTGGTGACGCCACCAGCCATGCGGCGATCCTCGGCGTGGCTTTGGCGCTGGCCTTGCAGCTGCCGATTGGGCTGGGCACGCTGCTGGTGGCGTTGGCGATGGCGGCGACGGTGTCTACCTTGGCGGCGCGGGGTTGGGCGATGGATACGACGCTTGGCGTGCTGGCACATTCGGCATTGGCCTTCGGTCTGGTGGCAATTTCCTATGTGCCGGGGGTGCGGGCGGATTTATCAACCTATCTGTTTGGCGATATTCTGGCGGTGTCCAAGGCTGATCTGGGCTTTATCTGGGCCGGGTCTTTGCTGGTGGTTTGTCTACTGATCTGGCGCTGGCAGGCATTGTTGACGGCGACGCTGAATGAGGATCTCGCCCATGCCTCGGGGCTGAACCCCGACCGTGAGCGGTTGGTTTTGACGCTGGCTTTGGCGCTGGTGGTGGCGGTGGCGCTGAAGATCGTGGGGGCGCTGTTGATCGCGGCGATGCTGATTATTCCTGCGGCAGCGGCGCGGGGGCTGGCGCGCACGCCGGAGTCGATGGCGGCTTATGCGACCGGGTTTGGGGCGCTGGCCTGTCTGATCGGGCTGCGGTTGTCGCTTTGGCAGGACACGCCTGCGGGGCCGTCGATTGTGAGTGCCGCGGCGGTGATTTTCACGCTGGCGGCGGTGTTTGGCCGGATGCGTCGCTCGTAGGCGACGAGAAATCCGGGCCACGATTTTTCTCAAAAATCGGTCTGGTGGCCCCACGGGAAAATGCCGCTTTTTGACACCTATGTCGTTTTTATCCGTCATGTGTCGGCTGGCCTTGCCCGTGCGGCGCGGCTTGCGGCACATATGGTGCAAATTCCATTCGGAGAGACTCGATGAAGACTCATGTCAAGGCGCTGGTTGTGGGCGGTGGTGCGGTCGGCAATGGCATTGCCTATCATCTGGCAAAGGCCGGGTGGGATACCATGCTGGTGGAGCGCGATGAGCTGACGTCGGGGTCCACTTGGCACGCCGCAGGTCTGCTGCCCCTGTTCAACATGGGCTATGCGACGACGCATATTCATAAGTATTCGGTGGATTTTTATAAGTCGCTGGAGGCGGAAACCGGGCTGAATGCTGGGTTTGCTGTGGTGGGCAACCTGCGGATGGCGCAGAATCAGGAGCGGATGGACGAGTATATGCTCTATTCATCGGTGGCCGAGACGGCGGGGGTTTATCATGAGTTTATGACCCCTGCGCAGATGAAAGAGCGTTGGCCGCTGCTGCGCACCGATGATCTTGTTGGGGCGCTGTATCACCCGCAGGACGGCTATATTAACCCGGCGGATGTGACGCAGGCGATGGCCAAGGGCGCGCGGCAGCACGGCGTGGCCATTGAGCGCAAGGTTCAGGTGGACGGGTATAAGTGGACAGGTGCTGAGTGGATCGTGTCCTGCACCCGGATGGTCGAGCAGGGCGGCAATCTGGTGGCCTCGGATGACACGTTTGAAATCCGGGCTGAACATGTGGTGACGGCCACCGGCAACCATGCGCAGCGCACGGCGCGGTTGTTGGGGATCAAAATTCCGGCGATTCCGGTCGAGCATCAGTTCATCGTGACCGAGCCTGACCCGATGTTGGTGGAATATCGCAAGACCAACCCGGAACACCCGGTTCTGCGCGATGCCGATGCGAAGTGGTATGTGCGCGAAGAACGCGGCGGCTGGATTTTGGGGCCATATGAAAAAGGTGCCCCTGCGCGGTTTGAGTATTCGGTGCCCGATAGCTTCCGTGCCGATCTGTTCCCGCTGGACCTAGAGCGGATCGAGGCCGAGTATATGGCGATGATCCACCGCTTGCCGTCGTCGGAAGTGGTTGGGTTGAAAGACGATTTCAACGGCCCGATCTGCTACACGCCGGATGGCAACCCGCTGGTTGGCCCGGTGCCGGGGCTGCGGAATATGTGGATAGCGGAAGGCTTCTCGTTTGGCATCACGGCGGCGGGCGGTACGGGCTATTATCTGGCGCAGATGATGGTGAATGGCGAGGCTGAGATCGACATGGCCAGCTTGGACCCGCGCCGGTATGGCTCGTGGATCACCACCGAATATGCGGCGCGGAAGAATGAGGAATGTTACGACCACGTGTTCGTTTTGCACCACCCGGATGAGGAGCGCGAGGCGTGCCGTCCGCTGCGCACCGCCCCGGTCTATGATCGCCAGAAGGCGTTGGGCGCGCAGTTCGGGCAAGTGAATGGCTGGGAGCGGCCGATTTATTACGGGCCTTTGAATGCGTCGGAGGATTTTGACCACAAATCGCGGTCGTTCCGGCGTGGGGCTTGGTGGCAATATGCGGTCGAGGAAGCCAAGGCGATTCGCGAAACCGCGGGTCTGATTGATGCGACAGCGTTTACCAAGCATGTGGTGAAAGGGCCGGGGGCGACGGCGTTCCTTGACTGGTTCACCTGCAACGCTTTGCCGAAGGTTGGCCGCATTAACCTGACCTATGCGTTGACCCCTGCGGGGACGACGCGGACGGAATATACCATCGTGCGCAATGGCGAGGATGATTATTATCTGGTCAGCGCCGGGGCTTGGACGGCGTATGACGCCGATTTCTTGCGGAAGTGTGCCGAGGATAAAGCGCCGGAGTTTGGCTATATCGAGATCCATGACGTGACGACTCAGTGGGGGGTGTTCGCGATTGCGGGGCCAAAGGCGCGCGCGATTTTGGCGGAACTGATCAAGGACGAGAACCCGGCGACGGCTTTGTCGAACAAGCGCTTCCCGTGGTTGTCGGCGCGGCGGATCGAGTTGGGCATGTGTCCGGTCAATGCGATCCGGGTGGCTTATACTGGCGAATTGGGTTGGGAATTGCACCATCCGATCGAGATGCAGCGCTATCTTTGGGATTTGCTGCTCAAGGCGGGCGAGAAGCATGGGTTGAAGCTGGTCGGCGCGCGGGCGCAGAACTGGCTCCGGCAGGAGAAATCGTATCGGGCGTTTGGCAACGAGTTGGGGCGCGATGCGACGCCGCTGGAGGCGGCTTTGGATCGGTTTGTTGATCTGAAGAAGGATTTCCAAGGCAAGCAGGCGATGCTGGATGTGGGGATACGCTCCAAATGCTGCACTTTGTTGATTGATGGGCCGAGCGATACTGATCCTTGGGGCAAGGAAGCGCTGTTGCTGGACGGGGTGAAGATTGGGCGTCTGACCTCGGGCGGTTATTCGGTGGCGTTCGGCAAGCAAATCGGCATGGGTTATGTGCGGCCCGATCTGGCGGAAGTTGGCACCAAGCTGAAGGTTCGGATGAACCGAGAATTGTGGGATTGTGTGGTGGTTGAGGATAGCCCGTTTGATCCGAGCAATGCGCGGATCAGGGTGGATGGCTGAAACATCAATTGGTTCAAGAAGGGTGGTGGGAGTGATCCTGCCGCCCTTTCGGTTTTGTGGCTGGCCGTAAGCCGGGGGTTTCACACCCCCGGACCCCCGTGGGATATTTAAGAACAGATGAAATTCGGGGGCCGGAGCGCAAATTTTAGTCAAACTATTGGGATTTGCGGTCTTTTACTCCGCCGCTAACCTTGTATCGGTGACGATCAGCGCGCAGGTGGGGCAGGCTTTCGGGCCGGATTGTGCGAACCAGCGGCAGGTGGCGCGGATGGTGCAGGGCGGCAGGTCGGGGGTTGCGTGGGCTTGCAGGGCGGCCATGGCGCGGTCGATGACGCCGCAGCGGCTGCCTGTCCATTGCGCGCAGCCGGAGGTTTGGCAGGTGCCGGTGAAGCGCATGCGGGCCTCGGGTGGGCCTGCGGTTTTCGCGGCGTTCAGGAAATCTGCATCCACCGTCATCGGGGTGCGCAGGTTGTGGATTTTTCCGTCCGGGCCGAGCACGCCAAGCAGACCAGCGCCCGCAGTGGCGGGGGCGCTGGGGCAGGTGTGGCTGGCGCGGGCGGTGGGGGGATCACCGCCCGCGACACTCATAATGCGGCCCTTGCGGTGACAAAGGCGCGGTTGAGTTGCTTTTCCGCGTCAAACAGCATGTCGAAATCATGCCGGGCGACGAGGCCCCACCAATCGCGGGGGAATTTGGTCACGAAGGGTTGGTCGTAGTGGATACCGGCCAGATGGCCGAGCACCAGCTTTTGCATGTCGCCACTGATGGCGGCCTGCGTTTCTTTCGACAGGGCAATATCGCCCGGATCAACCACAAAACGGGTCATGCGAACCTCCTGAAAAACGGGATGCGCTTGAAATATGCAGCGCTTCGACAGGCTAGCCGATAATCGCCTTTAGGGCGAGTCTGTGGTGGGTATGGAATTCCGTAGGGTGTTAGCGTTGGTTGGCCGCCAACCATGCGTTCCAGTCGCGGGCGTTGCCTGCGAAGGCGTTCAGATCGACTTTGCCGGCGATGCCGGGAACCTGGCCTGTGCCGCTGTATTGCCAGAACGTCCAGCTTTGGCCTGCGTAGAGGTCGCGCGGGTGGGCTGCGACCGAGCGCAGCCAGAAATCGGCACCTTGGACTTTCCACATCTGGTTGTCTTCGAAGAAGTCGATGGCAGTGTAGACGATGGGGCGCTGGCCGTAATGCGCTTGCAGGGCGCGGATGAAGATTTGTGCTTCGGAGCGGATATGGTCTGGGCTGTTGCGGATGCGGCAGGTCGGCGAGGTTGGGGTCCATTCCATATCCAGCACTGGCGGGAGCGCCCCGGCCGTGCGGGGGACATGAGCGATGAACCAGCGGGCTTGTTCGATGGCGGGGCGGCAGTGGTAGAAGAAATGGTACGCGCCGCGCGGGATGCCTGCGCGGGCGGCGCCGCGCCAGTGTTGATCAAACAGCGGGTCGGCTTGGTCGCCGCCCTCGGTCGCTTTGATGAAGGCAAAGCTGACGCCGTTGGCTTGCGCGGTTTGCCAATCGACGGTTGTTTGGAATTTGGAGACATCAATGCCGTGGATCCGGTGGTCTTGTGGGGCTGTCGAGCCGAAATCTTGCGGATGGGCATCGCCGAAATTGGCGCGGTTGGGGGTCGCTGTGTGCGAAGCGGTCGATTCGTGGGTTTCACGGCGACCGCCGCAGGCGGCGAGGGTGAGGATCAGGGCGAGGGTGAGGGCGCGATGCATCGCGCCAAAATGCCAGAGCCTGCGGTGTTTGTCAGTGGGGGAAATAGCGGCGTAGGCGAAATTCCCCCCTGCTTTGGAACCGAGTGCATTTGGTTTGACGCACAGGCGTTTGACGGCGGCGTAAAATTCCCCGCTGGGAATGACTTGTGGTTTTGACTCATTTTAGCGGGGTTTTTCACAACATGTTGTGGGTCCGAGCCGCGCCATCGTTGAAGTGACCTTAATATTTGATGCGACAGGTCTGGCGCGCTGCGATTTCTTTGCGCCAGACCAAACCAATCAGGGGTTAGCCGAAGCGCGCGGGCGACAGTGCGGCGATCAGGGTGGGGCTTGCGCTTGGCGGTGTTGCGGTGATCAGGTCGGATGCCAGTTGACTGGCGGCAGGGCTGGATTGAAAGCCGTAGCCGCCTTGCCCCGCGAGCCAGAAGAATGTGGGGTCATGGGCGTCGGGGCCGATCACCAGCACACGGTCGGGCGAGAAGGTGCGCAGGCCTGCCCAGTTTGACAGCAGTTTGGTGACGGGTTCGGTGACAAATTCTTCGTAGCGGGCAAGGCCCTCGGCCAGCACCATATCGTCGGCCCAAGCGTCGTGCGGCTCCATCGGGTGTTCCTCGGCGGGCGAGACGATGAGGGCTCCGGCGTCGGGCTTGGCATACCACGTCTCGCCACAGCCGAACATCATCGGCCAGTGGGTGACATCATGGCCGCCGGGGGCGGGGATGCGTGCCATCGAGCGGCGGTTGGGTTGGAAGCCCAGGGGTTTGATGCCAGCCATTGCTGCTGTTTGGTCAACCCAAGCGCCGGAGGCGTTGATCAGGATGGTGGCTTCATATTCGCTGTTGGCGGTGGTGACGCGCCAGCCTTGGGTGGTTCTGGCGATGGCCGTGGCGCGGGCGTTGAGGTGGAATTCGGCACCATTGGCGCGGGCTTCGCGGGCGAAATTTTGCAGCAACAGGTCGGTGTCGATGTCCCATGCGTGTGAGGCTAGGGCGGCGCGGGTGACGGTTGCGGGGTTGAGGATCGGCACGATGGCGCGGGCCTGCTCAAAAGTGATTTCGGGAAGGTGCATGTCGGCGATGTCATGCTCGAATGTGGCGTCTTCGCCGGGGCGACCCAAGATCATGATGCCACGCGGCGAGAGCACGTTGGGCTGCGCGCGAAAGAAATCGCCTGAGGCAATGGAGAGTTCAACCACTGGCGCGAGGCCGTAGCGGGGTTCATAGAGGGCTGCTGAGCGGCCCGAGGCGTGGTGGGCGAGGTTGGATTCGGCTTCCAGCAGGGTGACGTTGCCGTGTTCCGACAGGCGGGCGGCTGCCGAGACGCCTGCGATGCCGCCGCCGATGATCAGGAAATCTGTCTGCATGTCTGCCCCCGTGGTTTTGCGCGATTGGTTGGTATGGTTGGGCGGAATGCAAGGGGGGAGGTGTGATTTTATGCTGACACTGCGTGCGTTTGGGGCTGGTGCCGGGGGTTTCACACCCCCGGACCCCCGTGGCATATTTAGGAACAGATGAAAAATTTAAGATAAAGTTTAGTGGGTTTTCAGCCTGTCACGTGTTGGTCAGCCGCGCCTTGCGGCGTCGATTTTGGCGACGTCGATTTTCTGCATCGTCATCATGGCGGCGAAGGCGCGGGCGGCTTCGCCGCCGCCTGCGGTCAAGGCGTCGGTCAGGGTGCGGGGGGTGATTTGCCAGTTGATGCCCCATTTATCGCGGCACCAGCCACATTCGCTGGTCTGGCCGCCATTGCCTACAATGGCGTTCCAGTAGCGGTCGGTTTCTTCCTGATCATCGGTGGCGATCTGCATGGAAAACGCCTCGGTGTGTTTGAACGCAGGACCGCCGTTCAACCCGATGCAGCGCACGCCGCAGACGGTGAAATCGACGGTGAGGACATCGCCCTTGTGGCCGGAGGGGTAGTCGCCGGGGGCGTGGAAGACCGCGTGGACGGACGTATCGGGGAAGATGCTGGCGTAGAAGTTCGCGGCGGCTTCGGCGTCTTTGTCATACCAGATGCAGATGGTGTTTTTTGCGGCTTTGGCCATGGGGATCGCCTTTTCGGTTTGCATTGAATTCAAGGTAGTTTTTCACCGGATCGAGGCCAAGGCAAGCAAAAGGCCCGCGCTGGGTGCGCGGGCCTGATTTATGGGCAAGGATTGGCTTAGTGGTTTAGATCGAACCGCTTAGGACGCGCTTTCGACGCCTTTGACGAACCAATCTATGGTGGCGAGTTGTTCCAGCGTCATGATCTCACCCGCTTTGACCTTCTCAACCCCGTCCTGGTCGAAAATCGGGCCGGTGAAAATGTCATAGCTGCCGTCTTTGTAGCCTGCCTGCACGGCGTCAGCCAAGGCCACCACATCTGCGGGAACCGAGGCATTGTAGGGCGCGATCACCACGGTGCCCTCTTTCATGCCATCCCAAGTGTCGGTCGAGGTCCAGGTGCCGTCCACAATCGCTTGGGCGCGGGCGACGTAATAGGGCCCCCAGATGTCTTCGATGGCGGTAAGATGCGCGGTGGGCGCGAAGGCGGACATATCGGCGCCCTGACCAAAGCCGAACAGGCCTTTTTGCTCAAGAATTTGCAGCGGGCCGGGGCTGTCGGTGTGGGTGGTGACGATATCGCAGCCGAGGTTGATCAGAGTCTCAGTAGCGGCGGCTTCTTTCGGTGGGTCGAACCAGCTGTCGATCAGCACCAGTTTGACGGTCGCAGCCGGGTTTTGCTTTTGCGCGGCAAGGGCGAAGGCGTTGACGCCCAAGACTACTTCAGGGACCTTGTAGGAGCCGAGATAGCCCAGAGTGCCGGATTTCGACATTTTGCCTGCGATGGTGCCCAGAACGGCGCGGCCTTCGTGGAATTTGGAATTGTAGGTGGCCACGTTATCGGTGCGCTTGAAGCCGGTGCAATGTTCAAACTTCACATCGGGGAATTCGGCTGCGACGGCCAAAGTTTGGTCCATATAGCCGTAAGAACAGGTGAAGATCAGCTTGCAGCCTTGGTTGGCCAGATCGCGGATCAGCGGGATGGCGCTGGCGTCTTCGGCGACGTTTTCGACATAAAGCGTCTCGACCTTATCGCCGAGGGCTGCGTCAATCGCCTCGCGCCCCTTGTTGTGCGCCCAGGTCCAGCCATAGTCGCCGATCGGGCCGAGAAAGATGAAGCCGATTTTAACCTTGTCGGCGGCGTGCGCCATGGTGCCCGTCAGTGAAAGCGTGGCAGCAGCACCCACGGCTTTCATCAGGCTGCGACGGTTGAGTGTCGTCATTTTAGTCTCCCAGTTGGTGTTTTTAGGTAGAGGGCAGGAAAGGCTTTCCGAGGCAGGCGGGGGCAGAGGCCCCGACATTGCCACGGGACGAAATCAGGGTCAGCGCCACCACTGTCATAACGTATGGCATAGCCGCCCAGAATTGCGAGGGTATCGCTTGGACAAACGGCAGGCTGTTGCCAAAGCCATTGGCCTTGGCGAAGAGTTCCAGCCACATCAGGAAGCCGAAGAAGTAGGCTCCGGCCAAGAGCCGCCCGGTGCGCCATCCGGCGAACACCACCAGCGCGAGGGCGATCCAGCCGCGCCCGGCGGTCATTTTCTCGGCCCACATCGGGGTGATCACCATGCTGAAATAAGCGCCGCCGATGCCTGCCATAGCACCACCGAAGCCGATGGCGGCGTAGCGCACTGCGGTGACGGAATAGCCGATGGAATGGGCGGAATGATCATTCTCGCCGACCGCGCGCAGGATCAGGCCGGCGCGGGTGGATTTCAGGAACCATGCGGTGAGCGGGACCATGACAAGGGCGAAATAGACGAGGGGGGAGTAGCCGAAGAACAGCTTCCAGATCGGGTCTTTCGCCAGAACGTCGGGGAAGATCGAGCCAAACTGCGGCACAATGCGCCCAGTGAAAGACACGCCGATCAGCGAGGACAGACCGGTGCCGAAGATCGACAGCGCAAGACCGGTGGCGACCTGATTGGAGTTGAGTTGCAGCACGAGGACGGCGAACAGCATCGACGACAGCGCGCCGCCTGCGGCTGCTCCGATCGCGCCAAGCCACGGGTTGAAGGTCAGCGCGGTGATGACGAAGCCCGAGATTGCCCCCATCAGCATCATGCCCTCAACCCCGAGGTTCAGCACACCCGATTTTTCGGTGATGAGTTCGCCCAAGCCTGCCAGCAGGATCGGGGTGGTGAGGCCGACGATGGTGACAATCGAGGCGATGATGAATTCCGGGCTCATGCGCGCGCTTCCGTTGAATTGGCGGATTTTTTGGGGATGAAGCGGACGCGGTAGCGGATCAGGATATCTGAGGCGAGGATGAAGAACAGCATCATCGCCTGGAAGATGCCAGCGGTGGAATTCGGGATGTGGACGGTGGTTTGGGCGACTTGACCGCCGACATAGGTGATGGCGAGGACCACGCCCGCGATCAGGCAGCCGATGGGATTGAGGCGGCCGAGGAAGGCGACGATGATGGCGGTAAAGCCGTAGCCGGAGGGGAAGCCGAGGTTGATGGCTTTCAGGCTGCCGGTGAATTCTAAGGCGCCTGCAAGGCCAGCCATGCCGCCACCGATCAGCAGGGCCAGCCAGATGGTCTGTTTGGCGTCAAAGCCGCCGTGGCGGGCGGCGTGCGGGGCGGAGCCTACGACTCGGATTTGAAAGCCGAACACGGATTTGGACATCAGCAGCCAGAATACGAAGGGCAGGATCAGGGCCACGGCGACGCCAAGGTGTACGGTGGAGCCGGGGAACAGGATCGGCAGGGTGAGGCCATCGGGCAGGGGTGCTGTGGCTGGGAAGTTGCGACCGTTCGGGTCTTGCCAAGGGCCGCCGACGAGGAAGCCCAAGACTTGGAACGAGACGTAGGTGAGCATCAAGGAGGTTAAGATTTCGTTGACGTCCCAGCGGGTTTTCAGCAGCGCCGGGATGGCGGCCCAAGCGGCCCCGCCGATGATGCCTGAAAGGATCATTAATATCAGGGTGGCGCTATGGGCATCGGGGCCAGCGGCGAGGCCGACGCCTGCGGCACAAAGTGCGCCGAGCACATATTGGCCTTCGGCGCCGATGTTCCAGATTTGCGCGCGATTTCCGATGGATAGGCCTAATGCGATGATGATCAGCGGGGCGGCTTTCACCGCCACATCCTGCCATTTGTAGCTGGCGAGGATCGGGGTCAGGAAAATATCGACCACGGCGCGCTGGCCGTCGATGCCGATGGCGTCGAACACGATGACGCCGATCAGCATGGTTAACAGGACCGAGGCGATGGGGGTGGCGATCAGCATGAAGGTGCTGGGGGCGGGGCGTTTTTCCAGCTTAAGACGCATGGGCAAGCTCCGCGTTATGTTCGCCCGACTGTGGATCGCCGTGGATGCCGCCCATGAGCAGGCCGATTTCCTCGATATTGGCACCGGGGACGGGCATGGGTTTTGAGAGGCGGCCTTCGTTGATCACGGCAAGGGTGTCGCAGAGGGACAGCAGCTCATCCAGGTCCTGGCTGATGACAACGATGGCCGATCCGGTGGCGGCGAGGTCTACCAAGGCCTGATGGATCGCGGCGGCGGCCCCCGCATCGACGCCCCATGTCGGTTGGCTGACCACCAGAACCTGAGGTTTTTGCATGATCTCGCGGCCCATGATGAATTTTTGCAGATTGCCGCCCGAGAGTGAGTCGGCCATCGCAGCGGGGCCGGTGGCTTTGACCGAGAAGGCGGCGATCACCTCGCCTGCGTAGGTCCGCGCGGAACGGGCGTTGACCATGCCGCCCGACACCATGCCCATGCGGTCGCGCGCGGTGAGGATGGCGTTGTCGGACAGGCTGAAATCGGGCACGGCGGCGTGGCCGTTGCGTTCCTCGGGGACGCTGGCCATGCCTGCAAGGCGGCGCTGTTTGGCGGTGAGGGCCGCGATTTTGCTGCCGTCGATCTGGATGGCGTCGGGGTTTTGCGACGGAGTTTCACCGGAAAGGGCGAGCAGCAGGGCGTTCTGGCCATTGCCCGCGACACCCGCGATACCGAAAATCTCGCCCGCTTTGACCGAGAAGCTGATGTCTTTCAGCGCTATGCCGAAGGGGCCGTCTTTCGGGATGTTCAGGCCCTGCACGGTCAGCTTGGCGGTTCCCAAGGCGCGGCCCTCGCCGCGCTGGATGTCTTTCAAGCTGCCGCCGATCATTTTCTCTGCCATCGAGCGCGAGGTTTCCTGCGACGGATCGCAGGTATCCACCAATTTGCCGCCGCGCAGGATGGTGGCGTTGTCACACAGGGCTTTGATTTCATGAAGTTTATGGGAGATGTATAAGATCGAGCAGCCTTCCTTGGCAAGTTGCCGCAAGACGACGAACAGGTGTTCGACCTCTTGCGGGGTCAGCACCGAGGTGGGCTCATCCATGATCAACAGGTTGGGGTTGAGCAGCAGGGCACGGACGATCTCAATGCGTTGCCGCTCACCGACCGAGAGGGTGGAGACGATGCGATGCGGCTCTAATTTCAGCCCATATTGCTGCATCACAGCGATGATTTTCGCCTCAAGATCGCGGGCGGGGATTTTGGCATCCATGCCAAGCGCGATGTTTTCCAGCACCGTCATCGCCTCAAACAGCGAGAAATGCTGGAACACCATGCCGATGCCGAGTTTGCGGGCGGCTTTGGGGTTGGCGATGCTGATGCGCTGGCCGTTCCAGTGGATTTCTCCGGCGTCGGGCTGCATGATGCCGTAGATCATTTTGACGAGGGTGGATTTTCCCGCGCCGTTCTCGCCCAGCAGCGCGTGGATTTCGCCGGGTTGCACCGCAAAGCTGACCTGATCATTGGCAAGCACGCCGGGGAAGCGTTTGGTGATGCCCGAAAGATCGAGGCGGGGCGGCGTTTGCATCGGGCGCTTGGTCCTTCGGGGTGTGAGGCGGTGGCGTAGTGGACACTGTCGGGTGGCGGCGTGGCTATGCGGAATGGGGTTGAAAGACTTTCAAGGTTTCCGTGGGTAATGGCCGTGGTTTTTGTTGAAAGCGGGCGGGCGGAGCGGTTTTCAGGTGGCAGCAGATGCCCGGTTTTTGCGCAAATCGGTTGATGCAGGTTAAACCGGATGGCTTTCAGGTCGCAAGCGCCGCGTCTGCGGCTGGGGTGGAATTGTGACAGGGAAGAGTTTGAGAAAAGTATAATTTTATGAGTATGTTAGCCTGAGGCGGCGCGCTGGGGCAGGCTGTGCCTTCTATCGGCTGTGATGCGTTATCAGGCAAAACTCAAAACACTTGCTTAATTTTGCTGCGGAATGGATGCGAAACTTGTCTTGAAAGCGCCGGCTATCGCGGCGAGTCTGGGTGGAGGATTTGCCAGAACAGGAGTGGGCGATGGCGGGGGAAGCACTGGATCATGTGGCGCTGTTGCGACTGGCGATTGCAGAGTCGGAGAAGGCCAAGCTGGCGGGAGTGCATCCGTTTGCCTCGATTTTGGTCGGGCCGGATGGCGCGGTGCTGATGGTGCAGCACAATGCCTTCATGCCGGATCACGATATGACGGGCCATGCCGAGCGGGTTTTGATGACGCGGGCCTCGACTTCGCTGCCTGTGGAATTGCTGCGAGAGTGTACGATTTACACCTCGGCCGAGCCCTGCGCGATGTGTGCGGGGGCGATTTATTGGACCGGACTGCGCCGTGTTGTGTATGGGATGTCAGAGCATCAGTTGAAAGAGATTACCGGCAACCACCCGGAGAATCCGACGCTGGATTTGCCGTGCCGGGTGGTGTTTGCGGCGGGGCAGCGGCAGGTAGAGGTGATCGGGCCGATGTTGGAGGAGGAAGCGGCTTTGGTGCATGTCGGGGTTTGGGGGTAGCGATTTATGCAGCCATAAATCGTCACGATTTATGCAACATAAATCGGCGTCTGCGCTGCGGACCGCACCCGATGCGTTGCTGCCAGCAAGGCTCACCCCTCCCTTCGGATCAGAAGGGGTAGGCCTGAACTGCGCAGGGTGTTACGCGCCTGAATTTAATCGGGAATACGCGCGATCACCTTGATTTCAAAGTCGAAACCCGCGAGCCAGGTCACCCCGAGGGCGGTCCAATTTGGATAGGGCGCGGATGCGAAGATTTCGGCTTTCACCTGCATGATGGTTGCGAACTGGGTTTCGGGGTCGGTGTGGAAACTGGTCAAATCGACGATATCGTCGAATGTGCAGCCGGCGGCGGCCAGTGTGGCGGCCAGATTGGCAAAGGCCAGCCGGACTTGCGACTCAAAGTCTGGATCTGGGCTGCCGTCGGCGCGACTGCCGACTTGGCCCGAGACGAACAAAAGATCGCCCGAGCGTATTGCTGCGGAATAGCCATGCGCTTCGTAAAGCGCGTGGCGGTTGGCCGGGAAGACGGCGCTGCGCTGTGTCATTTGGAAATCCTTTTGGGTTTGGTTCGGGCGCTGGGTAGAAAACCGCTGACAGAAGCCGCTACACATCCTGGCTTCGATCTTATATACGGAGCGTATGTTATTTATCTTGTATACGGCTCGTATGTCAATACAGATACGTCACGTATGTGAATGAGGGTGAAATGGCCGCGAAACGTCGCATCGAAATGATGGAAGAAACCCGGGCAAAGTTGATCGCGGCGGGGCGCAAGGCCTTTGCCGAAAATGGTTTTGCGGCCGCGTCAATGGATGAGTTGACCGCCGGAGCTGGCCTGACGCGCGGCGCGCTCTATCATAACTTTGGCGACAAGAAGGGGTTGTTGGCTGCGGTCGTGGCGCAAGTTGACGGTGAAATGGCGCAGCGGGCGCAGGCGGCGGCGGTGGATGCCGCGTCTTTGTGGGAAGGATTGGTGGCAGAGGGTGTTGCCTATATCCAGTTGGCGCTGGACCCTGAAATCCAACGGATCGTGTTGTTGGATGGGCCGGCATTTCTGGGCGATCCATCGCAATGGCCCAGCCAGAATGCGTGTCTTGCGGCGACGCGGCAGAAGATTGTTCTGCTGCAAGCGGAAGGCATTGTGAAGCCGATTGATGTTGAGGCTGCCGCGCGCTTGATCAATGGCGCTGCGTTGAACGCCGCTTTGTGGGTGGCTGCCAGCCCGCAACCGGAGGTGATTTTGCCTAAGGCTATTGAGGCGCTGACCTGTCTGTTGAGCGGTTTTTTGGCTGCGCGGCGTGATCCGACATCATAGTAGGATTGAGTATTTAGAAAAGAGCAATCCTGAAGCGCTTGCTCTTTTTGAAATACTCCCGCCGGAGGCTTCTCCATTAGGGCAAGCGCGGCGCTAGTAATCTGGCGCGAAGCCAATCGCGGGGTCAATGTCAGACGGACGACCTTCTAGGAACAAAGCACCGACACGCGCCGGGGTTCGGGCGATGATTTTGCCCGCTTTGATCACCAGAAGTTTGGTGGCTTTCAGGCGCAGGGCCTCGGCGGGGTCGCGGGCTTGCAGCAGGATCAGATCGGCGTTGCGGCCTTTTTCCAGCCCGTAGTTTTGCAGGCCCATGGTTTTGGCGGAGTTGATGGTCAGGGCGTTGAAGATTTTGGTTTTATCCTCAAGGCTGCCCATTTGCGCCGAATGGATCGCCATATGGCCAACCTCCAGCATATCGCCCGAGCCCATCGCGTACCACGGGTCCATCACACAATCATGGCCGAACGAGACGTTGATGCCAGCTGCCATTAAGTCGGGCACCCGGGTCATGCCGCGTCGCTTGGGATAGCTGTCGTGGCGGCCCTGCAGCATGATGTTGATCAAGGGATTGGGGATCACGTTCATGCCGCTTTCCGCAATCAGCGGGATCAGTTTTGAGACGTAGTAATTGTCCATCGAATGCATCGAGGTCAGGTGCGAGCCCGCGACCCGGCCTTGCAGGCCATAGCGGATGGTTTGCTGGGCGAGGGTTTCGACGTGGCGGGAGTTGGGATCATCCGTCTCATCACAGTGCATATCAACGGGCAGGCCACGTTCGGCGGCGAGGCGGCAGAGGGCTTCGACGCTGGCTTGGCCTTCGGCCATGGTGCGCTCGAAGTGCGGGATGCCGCCGACGATATCGACGCCCATATCGAGGGCTCGGGTGAGGGATTTGACGCCTTCGGGGGCGCGGTAGTAGCCGTCTTGCGGGAAGGCGACCAGTTGCAGCTCGATATAGGGGGCAACGCGGCGTTTGACATCTAGCATCGCCTGTACGGTGGTGAGTTTGGGGTCAGAGGTGTCCACATGGGTGCGGATCGCCAGCAGGCCTTGGGTGACGGCGAGGTCGCAGTAGCGCAAAGCGCGGTCTACCAGCGCGTCCACGGTGAGGGTGGGGCGGAGTTCGCCCCAGAGTGCGATGCCTTCCAGGAGGGTGCCAGAGCGGTTCATTCTTGGCAGGCCAAGCGAGAGGGTGGCGTCCATGTGGAAATGCGGGTCGACGAAGGGCGGGGAGGCGAGGCGGCCAGTGGCGTCGATTTCTTCTTGGGCGCTGGCTTGGATATGGGGGGCGATTTCGGCGATTTTGTTGGCCAAGATGGCGATGTCTTGGCCAGTGCGGCCATCGGGGAGGTTGGCGTTTCTTAGGATCAGATCGAACATGGTCGCCCTTTGAAGGTTTGCGGCAGGGTTGGGGGTTTTCGCATTGGCGTCAAGCGGTGCGGCTGCGGGTGGTCAGTCTGCGGGTGGTCAGTCTGCGGGTGGTCAGGCTGCGGGCACCCGCCTCTGCGGGGCGCAGCAGGTGGGCGGCGACGCCGATGGCGATGCTATTTGGGTGTTTGCCAAGGCTTGGGTCACCGATCGGGCAGGTGATTTTGGCGATGATTTGGGGGGTATGGCCGAGGGCGCGCAGGCGGGATTGGAAGCGCGCCCATTTGGTTTGTGATCCGATCAGGCCCAGCGATTGGAAGCCGTGCAGCAGCAGTCGGTGGCAGAGCTCTAGGTCGAGGGCGTGTGAATAGGTGAGGATCAGGTGCTCGGCGTTTTGTGGGGCGAGTTCGGTGGCGTGGGCAGGGTTTAGGGCGGGCAGGGCGGTGGTGTTTTCGGGGATGGCGTCGGGGAAGCGGGTGGGGGCGGTGTCGATCCAAGTGATCTGGAGGTCAGGGAGCGGCGACAGGGTGTGGACAAGCGCGCGACCGACGTGGCCTGCGCCCCAGATCCAGATTTGGCGTTGGGGTTTAGCGAGGGGCTCGATCATCCAGCCTTGCAGCAGGTGCGGGGCGGGGAGTGCGACTTGGTTGCGGGCGGATGCCAGCAGGCGTTTGACGGCGAGCGGCATCGGTTGGTTGGTGGTGGGGCGGGCGATCAGCGGGGTGGGTTCGGGGAGGGTTTCGGCGGTGAACACTTCGGTGAACAGGGTGACAGCGCCGCCGCAGCATTGGCCGAGTTTTGGGCCAAGGGCATTGCGGGTGATGGATTTTTGATTTGTGGCCAGCAGGGTGCGGGCGTGTTCGGTGGCTTGATGCTCTAGCGCGCCGCCGCCGATGGTGCCGGATTGGCCAGTGGTCCAAACCAGCATGGAGGCCCCGGTTTCGCGGGGTGAGGAGCCTTGGTGGGCGGCGATAACGATGCGGGCGGTGGGGCCGTGTTGGGTGACGGTTTGGATGAGTTGGGTGAGGTCAAACATGGCGGGGCTGGTGGCAGCAGAGTGCCGCCGCCAACGGGGTCGGGCTGTGGCTTGCGGTTATTGGTTTCGCGCGGTGGCACGGCTGTGGCAGGGTGGCAGTGTCATGTCGGGCTGAGTTTTGCAACAGCGCGGCTTGGCGAGACCTGTGCAAGCCGGGGCCACGATTTTTCTCAAAAATCGGCTGCGGGCGGGTAATCGGGTGGGTCATCGGCGTTGGCCTTGCACGGCGGTCAGGATGCGCTCGGGGGTGGCGGGGGCGTCCAAGCTTGGGTAGCGGCTGCCGTCTCCGGTGGCGGCTATGGCGTCGGAGAGGGCGAGGAAGGCGGAGATGCCAAGGTTGAACGGCGGCTCGCCGACGGCTTTGGATTTGCCGACGGTGTTTTCGCGGTTGGGCCTGTCCCAGAGGGCGACGTTGAAGATGGGGGGACGATCCGAGCAGGCGGGGATTTTGTAGGTGCTGGGGGCATGGGTGGTGAGCGCGCCTTTGGCGTTCCAGACCAATTCCTCGGTGGTCAGCCAGCCCGCGCCTTGGACATAGGCGCCCTCAACCTGGCCGATGTCTAACGCGGGGTTCAGCGAGGTTCCGGCGTCGTGCAGGATGTCGGTGCGCAGGATGCGGTTTTCGCCGGTGAGGGTGTCGATCACGACCTCGGTGATGGCGGCTCCGTAAGCGAAATACAGGAATGGGCGGCCTTTGCCTTTGACGCGGTCCCAGTTGATTTTGGGGGTGGCGTAGAAGCCTGTCGAGCTGAGGGAAATCCGGGCTTGGTAAGCCCATGCGGCGATTTGGGCGAAGGGGTAGGTTTCTCCACCTGCGCGCACCGTCCCATGCTCAAACCGGATTTCGTTGGGGTGGGTGCCGAGTTTGTCGGCGAGAAAATCGGCCATGCGGGCGCGGATGATTTCGCAGGCGTTTTGTGCGGCCATACCGTTCATATCGGCCCCGGACGAGGCGGCGGTGGCGGAGGTATTGGGGACTTTGGCGGTGTCGGTGGCGGTGATTTTGATCTGAGCGGTGTCAACGCCGAACACCGAAGCTGCCACTTGGGCTACCTTTTGGTTCAGGCCCTGACCCATCTCGGTGCCGCCGTGGTTGAGGTGGATCGAGCCGTCTTGGTAGACATGCACGAGGGCCCCGGCTTGGTTCAGCCAAGTAAGGGTGAAGGAGATGCCGAATTTGACCGGGGTGAAGGCGATGCCGCGTTTCAAGATTGGGTTTGTGCTGTTCCATGCGGTGATTTCGGCGCGGCGGGTTTGGTAATTGCTCGATTTCTCTAAGGCGTCGGTGATGTCTTGGCCGATGAAGTCCTCGACCTCCATGAAATAGGGGGTGGTTTGGGGGGCGGAATTGGCGGGGGAATAGGTGGAGCCTACGCGGTGGCCGGTGCCGGGGCCTGTGGGTTCAGCGGCGCGGTAGTAGTTGAGTTTGCGGATCGCGTTGGGGTCTTTGCGCAGGCTGTGGGCGATGTGGTCGATGACGCGCTCGATGCCGATGATGCCTTGCGGGCCGCCGAAGCCACGGTAGGCGGTGGCGGATTGGGTGTTGGTTTTCAGGCGATGCGACTCAATACGAATATCGGGCAGATGGTAGCAGTTGTCGGCGTGCAGCATGGCACGGTCGGCGACGGCGAGCGACAGGTCTTGCGCCCAGCCACAGCGGATCAGATGGGTGAAATCTATCCCCAAGATGCGGCCTGCGGCGTCGATGCCAGCGCGGTAGCTGATGCGCAGATCGTGGCGTTTGCCGGTGATCATCATGTCGTCGTCGCGGTCGTAGCGCATTTTGCAGGGTTTGTTCAGATCACGGGCGGCGATGGCGCAGGCGATGGCGAGGGCGTTGCCTTGGGATTCCTTGCCGCCGAAGCCGCCACCCATGCGGCGGGTTTCAACGCGGACAGCGGACATTGGCAGGTGGAGGGCGTGGGCGGCTTTGTGTTGAATCTCGGTGGGGTGTTGGGTGGAGGAATAGATGTGGATGCCGTCTTCTTGCGGGATCGCGGCGGCGATCTGGCCTTCTAGGTAGAAATGTTCTTGGCCGCCGACTTCCATCGTGCCTTCGATGATTTGGGGGGCGGTGGCGATGGCTTTGGCGGCGTCGCCTTTTGTCCAGATGATCGGGCCTGCCTCAAACCGGGAATTGGCTTTCAGGGCGTCATCGACGGTCAGCAGCGCGGGGAGTTCGGCGTAGGTGATTGTCCCGAGGCGGGCGGCTTTGCGGGCGTTGAGGTGGGTGTCGGCGATGACGAGGAAAATGGGTTGGCCGATGTAATGGACTTTATCTGTGGCGAGCAGGGGTTCGTCATGGGTGGAGGGCGAGCAATCGGGCATCTCGGTGAAGTCAGCGCTCGCGTAGGTTTTGATCACGCCGGGGGCGGCTTTGACGGCGGAGAGGTCGATGGCGGTGATGGTGCCGTGGGCGCAGGTGGACAGGCCGAAAGCGGCGTGCATTGTGCCCGCAGGCAGCGGGATGTCGTCGAGATAGCGGGCTTGGCCAGTGACATGCAGGGGGGCAGAGTCGTGCGGGAGGGGTTTGCCGATGGTCATAGGGAGACCTCCAAGACGTTTGTGGCGGTGCCGTTCATGTCGTGGAAGTAGCGGATCAACAGGTTTTGCGCGGTGGTGAGGCGGTAGGTCGAGGAGGCGCGCATGTCGGTGAGGGGTTGGAAGTCTTGCTCGAAGGCCGGGAGTGCGGCTTGCAGGGTTTGCAGGGTGAAGGGTTGGTTCAGGATGGCCGCTTCGACATGGGTGGTGCGTTTGGGGATGCCTGCCATGCCGCCGAAGGCGATGCGGGCTTGGGTGATTTGACCGTTGTCGGTGGTGAGGTTGAAGCAGCCAAGCACGGCGGAGATGTCTTGATCAAAACGTTTGGTCAGTTTGTAGCAGCGCAAGTTTGGTGCGGTTGAGGGGATGGTTATTCCGGCAACGAACTCGCCGGGGTGGCGATCTTGTTTGCGGTATTCAATGAAGAAATTCTCCAGCGCGATGGAGCGCAGGTCGTGGCCTTTGCGCAGGTGCAGAGTGGCACCCAGCGCGATCAGGGCGGGGGGGGCGTCACCGATGGGCGAGCCATTGGCGATGTTGCCGCCGATGGTAGCGGCGTTGCGGACTTGTTCCGAGGCGTAGCGGCGCAGCATTTCGGCGAAAGAGGGATGCAGCGGGACTAGAGCCTCGCGCAGTTGGGTGATGGTGACGGCGGCACCGATATGCAGTTGGCCGGAGGAGTGCTCGATCTGTTGCAGGTCGGTGACGGCGTTCAGGAAGGCGATTTGGCCGAGATCGCGCAGTTGTTTGGTGACCCAGAGGCCGACATCGGTAGCCCCGGCGATCAGGGTGGCATTGGGGTTTTGTTGATACCAGTCGGCGAGATCGTCGGAGTTTGTCGGGCGGAAAGCGCCGGGGAGGCTATGCGCCTCCCCCGTCCCCACCGCGCCCGGCAGGTTGTGCTGGTCGGTCTTCATCCAGTCGGGGACCTTCGCGGTTTCGGCTGCAATGGCGGCGCGGATGATCGGGGCGTAGCCGGTGCAGCGGCAGAGGTTTCCGGCGAGGGTGGTGTCGTGGTCGGTGCGTTGCAGGGTGTGGGCGGTGGCCATCGAGGCGATGAAGCCGGGGGTGCAGAAGCCGCATTGGCTGCCGTGGTGGGCGATCATCTCGGCTTGCACGGGGTGGAGTTCGCCGTTCGGGCCGCAGATGCCTTCGACGGTGCGGACGGCTTTGCCGTGGAGTTGCGGCAGGAATAATATGCAGGCGTTGAGGGCTTTGGGGCCGTTTGCGTCGGTGACCATGACGGTGCAGGCACCGCAATCGCCCTCATTGCAGCCCTCTTTGGTGCCGCAGAGCGATTGGTCTTCGCGCAGGTATTCCAGCAGGGTGCGCGTCGGGCTGCCGCCTGATATGCGCACCGGCGTTCCGTTCAAGAGAAACGCTGTGTCAGTCATGGTTCATCCTGCCGCGGTCTGTATCAAGGGACATGTCGCGCGCCCGCCCGATGCGGCGTAAAGCGGGGGTGCTGCCGTTTGGTCTATGAAGCCTTGGACTGGGGTGTTGTGCAAGCGATAGATTGATGGGTTTTGCGAAAGGAGTTTCTGGGAATTGGTGGGTATGGCGGGGTGGTCCCAACTCGGGGCCAAATTTGTTTGTTTTATATCAAGTGGTTGGGGTGGTGAGTTTAAGGATTTGTTAAGGATTGGCGGGAGGTGGGTTGGAAACCCACCCTACGACTAAGGTGCGCGCAAGGGATCGCCACTTGTGTGGAAAGTGGGCGGATCTGAAATCACGAGGCCCGGCCTGCGCAGGGGCGAGGGGTAGCTTTGGGGTCATTCCAAGCCCCACCGCCTTGCAGTGCACCATCCACCTTTCGCCCAGTGTCGCAACTGGTTAGGCTGCCGCCATGTCAGCACCTCGATTCATCCATCTGCGTACCCATACCGAACACTCGCTGTTGGAGGGGGCGGTGCCTGTGAAGGCGCTTTTGAAACTTTGCGCCAAGCATGAGATGCCTGCGGTGGCGGTCACCGACAGCAACAACATGTTCGCGGCACTGGAGTTTTCGGTTTACGCGCGGGACGCCGGGGTGCAGCCGATTGTGGGGTGTCAGGTTTCCGTCGCCTATGATCCGGGAGTGGCGGGGGAGAAGTTGCGGGCCTCGGCCTCGGTCGTGCTGCTGGCGCAGAATGAAGCGGGGTATATGAACCTGATGAAGCTGAACTCTTGTCTTTATATCGACAAGGGCGGGGCTTTGCCGGAGGTGACGGTTGCCGAGTTGGAGAAGTATGCGGCGGGGCTGATCTGTTTGACCGGGGGGGCGGATGGGCCGCTGGGGCGGTTGGTGCAGACGGCGCAGCTGCCGAAAGCGCGGGTGTTGTTGGAGCGGTTGGCGGCGGCTTATCCGGGGCGGCTTTATGTGGAGTTGCAGCGGCATCCGGGCGAGGGTGGGCGGTTGACCGAGGCAGAGGCTGCGACGGAGCGCTGGTTTATTGAAACGGCGTATGAGTTGGATCTGCCGCTGGTCGCGACCAATGATGTCTATTTCCCGGCGGCGACGATGTATGAGGCGCATGATGCGCTGATCTGCATTGCCGAGGGGGCTTATGTCGATCAGCAGCAGCCTCGGCGCAGGTTGACGCCGCAGCATTATTTCAAAACCGAGGCCGAGATGGTGACTCTGTTCGCCGATCTGCCGGAGGCGGTGGAAAATACGGTTGAGATAGCAAAGCGTTGTGCGTTTGCGGCGTTCAAGCGCAACCCGATCCTGCCGAAGTTTGCGGATGATGAGGTCAATGAGTTAAGGCGTCAGGCCAATGCGGGGTTGCAGGCGCGGTTGGCGATTATTCCGCATGCGGTTTCGCTGGAAGACTATCAGGCGCGGCTGGATTTCGAGCTGGGAATCATCGAAAAGATGGGATTTCCGGGCTATTTCCTGATCGTTGCGGATTTTATCGGTTGGGCGAAGAAAAAGGGGATTCCGGTCGGGCCGGGGCGGGGGTCGGGGGCTGGATCACTGGTGGCTTATGCGCTGACGATCACCGATCTGGACCCTTTGCGCTATGCTTTGCTGTTTGAGCGGTTTTTGAACCCGGAGCGGGTATCGATGCCCGACTTTGACATCGACTTTTGCATGGATCGCCGGGGCGAGGTTATTCAATACGTTCAACAGAAGTATGGCCGCGATAAGGTCGGGCAGATCATCACCTTTGGCGCTTTGCTGTCGAAAGCGGCGGTGCGCGATGTCGGGCGGGTGTTGCAAATGTCTTATGGGCAGGTGGACCGCTTGTCGAAGATGATTCCGGTGGAGGGGGTGAAGCCGGTTTCAATCACTAAGGCGCTGGCGGATGAACCTCGGCTGCGGGAAGCGGCGAAAGAGGAGGTCGTGGCGCGGCTGTTGGATTATGGCGCGCAGATTGAGGGGCTGTATCGCAACGCCTCGACCCATGCCGCCGGGGTTGTGATCGGCGATCGGCCGCTGGATGAGTTGGTGCCGCTGTATCAAGACCCGAAATCGGACATGCCTGCGACGCAGTTCAATATGAAATGGGTCGAGCAGGCCGGGTTGGTGAAGTTCGACTTTCTCGGGTTGAAAACGCTGACGGTGATCCAGAACGCGATTGATCAGATCAACGATGGCGGGCGGGCGCTGAATCAGTCGGCTGATGGCCGCGTGCTGTATGAGGCGAAACTGGGGGCGGAGAATGACATCGGGCTGATCCCGCTGGATGATGTGGCGTCGTATGAATTGTATGCGGCGGCGAAGACGGTTGCGGTGTTTCAGGTGGAATCCAGCGGCATGATGGATGCGTTGCGGCGGATGAAGCCGACTTGCATCGAGGATATCGTGGCCTTGGTGGCGTTGTATCGGCCCGGCCCGATGGAGAATATCCCGACCTACTGCGAGGTGAAGAACGGGCTGAAAGACTTGGAGTCGATCCATCCGACGATTGACCATATTCTGGCCGAGACCCAAGGGATTATTGTTTACCAAGAGCAGGTCATGCAGATCGCTCAGGTGATGGCGGGGTATTCTTTGGGCGGGGCTGATTTGCTGCGCCGGGCGATGGGAAAAAAGATCGCCGAGGAGATGGCGAAGGAGCGGCCCAAGTTCGTTGAGGGCGCGAAGAGGACCCATAATGTCGATGTGAAAAAGGCCGGGGAGGTGTTCGACCTTCTGGAGAAATTCGCCAACTATGGGTTCAACAAATCGCACGCGGCGGCTTATGCGGTGGTCAGCTATCAAACCGCTTGGTTGAAGGCGAACCATCCGGTCGAGTTCATGGCCGGGGTGATGAATTGCGATATTCATCTGACCGACAAGCTAGCGGTTTATAAGCGCGAAGTCGGCAAATTGGGCATCAAGACGATTGCGCCTTGTGTCAATGCGTCTTTGGCGACGTTTACGGTGCGCGATGGCGCGGTGGTTTATGCTTTGGGCGCGTTGAAAGGCGTGGGGCCCGAGGCGATGGGGCTGATTGTGACGGCGCGGGGTTTGAGGCCGTTTGCGACCTTGTTCGATTTCGCGCGCAGGGTGGATATGAAGCGGGTCGGCAAGCGGCCACTGGAAATGTTGGCGCGGGCGGGGGCGTTTGACGTTCTGGATGGCAACCGGGCGCGGGTGTTTGAGGCTTTGGATGCGCTGGTGGCCTATTCGGCGGCGATCCATGAGGCGCAATCGTCTTCGCAGGTGTCGCTGTTCGGCGAGTCGGGGGCGGATATTCCCGAGCCGCGTCTGGCGTTCCGCGATGGTTGGCTGCCGGTGGAGCGGTTGACGCAAGAGCATCTGGCGATTGGGTTTTATCTGTCGGGGCATCCGCTGGATGATTATATGTCGGCGCTGAAACGGCGCGATGTGTTGACGCTGACCGAGGTGACGCGGAAAGCCGAGCGGGGGATGTGCATTGCCAAGATTGCAGGCTCGGTGGCCAGCAAGCAGGAGCGCAAATCGGCGAAGGGCAACCGCTTTGCCTTCGTGTCGCTGTCCGATCCGACCGGGCTTTATGAGGTCACGGTGTTCTCGGACACGCTGGAAGCGGCGCGCGATCTGCTGGAGCCGGGGATGAATGTGGTGCTGACGGTGAAGGCGGAGCTGGAGGGCGAGACGTTGAAACTGCTCGCCAATGCGGTGCAGCCGATTGATCAGGTGGCGGATGCGGCGGGGGCGCAGGCGTTGCGCATCCATCTGAACCGGGCCGAAGCTGCGGTGTCGATTGCGCTGCTTTTGGCCAAGGTCGAGGGGCGCAACAAGGCGCAGATCACCCTGTGTGTGCCCGATGATCAGGGCCGCGAGATTGATCTGACCCTGCCGCAAAGCTATCCGGTGACGGCGCAAATCAAGGGCGCGATCAAGGCGATGCAGGGCGTGGTGATGGTCGAGGAGGTGTGACATCGCGCCTGAGACCCGGTGATGGCCAATAACGCCGAGGTGCGAAACTCTGCCGATGATGACGCTTTTGTGAGCAGAAGAGTCGAATCTCTGCCAAATTCCTGCAAAAGAGAAGAAAATAGTTGTTTGCTGGATCAAATCAGTAAATATCTACGGGAATTGTCGTAATTAAAGGGCGGAATCAGCATGGATAGTATCTGGGACTACATGCTCATCGGGTTTATTGCGCAGTTGATTGATGGATCATTGGGCATGGGCTTTGGGGTGATCTCGTCCGCCGTGCTGCTGGCGCAAGGTGTGCCGCCGCCGTTGGTGTCGGCCTCGGTCAATGCGGCGAAACTGCCGACGGGGGGGACGGCGGCGCTGTCCAACCTGTATCATCGCAATATTGACTGGCGGATTGTCGGGGCGCTGGCGGTGTTTGGCTCGATTGGCGGAATATTGGGGGCGACGTTGCTGTCTGGGCTGAAGGGCCATGCGCTGCAATATCTGGTCAACGCCTATCTGCTGCTGATGGGCAGCTATATTATCTATCGCGGGTTTTATGGCATCGCGCTGCAGGTGGCGAAAACCCGGCGTTTTCAGGCGATTGGCTTTGCGGGCGGGGTGATTGAGGGCATCGGTGGATCGTGGGGGCCGATTGTGAACACCGGGCTGTTGGGCTCGGGCGTTGAGTCGCGCTATGCGATTGGCTCGACGAATTTCTCGGAGTTTATCGTCAGTTTCGTGGTGTTTACCGCGCTGGGCGTGGCGTATTATTTCGGGTTGTGGGGTGAGGAAACCGATTGGAGCCAAGTGCGGATGACGGTGTTTGGTCTGGCTTTGGGGGGCTTGCCTGCGGCATTTTTTGGCGGCTATCTGGCAAAGATGGCCCCGCGCAGGCCTTTGACGATTGCGGTCGGGCTGTTTGCGCTGGGCGTGGCGATTTACCGATTGGTGAATATGTAATCACCAATGGGACTACCAGTGCGGGGGGCGGACGTTGGCTTCTGGGGCTTGACCGGGGCCTTCACGCTCGGCCTCACGTTCGGCCAAAAGCTGGGTCAGGCGCAGCAGGCGGTCCAGGTCTTTGGATTGCCGGGCGACCACATCCGACAGGTCTTCGACGGCGCGGGTCAAATGCGCGATGCGTTCTTCCAGTGCCGTGTTGTCCATTGCCTTGCCCCGCTTGCTGTGCGCACCCCCATCCGTTACACGGAGCGCGAGAAAAAGCGAAGGCTGTAAGCTATGGCAAATGACAAAACCCCGGCCGAAAAAACTCCGGTCGTGAAAGTGGGGCGTCGCCCGCGCGCGGAAACCCCCAAGGGCTTCCGCGATTACTTTGGTGCGGAAGTCACCGCCCGCAAGGCGATGCTGGACAAGATTGCCGAGGTTTATCATCGCTATGGCTTTGATCCGCTGGAGACTTCGGCTGTCGAGACGGTCGAGGCTTTGGGCAAGTTCCTGCCCGATGTCGACCGTCCGAATGAAGGTGTGTTCGGCTGGCAGGATGAAGACGCCGACTGGCTGGCTTTGCGCTATGATCTGACAGCGCCACTGGCGCGGGTGGCGGCGCAGTATCGCAACGATCTGCCGTCGCCCTATCGGCGGTATGCGATGGGTCCGGTGTGGCGCAATGAGAAACCGGGACCGGGGCGGTTCCGGCAGTTTTATCAATGCGATGCGGATACGGTGGGGTCGGCGAGTGTCGCCGCTGATGCCGAGATTTGCGCGATGTTGTCGGATGCGTTGGAAGCGGCGGGGATTGAGCGCGGCGATTATGTGATCAAGGTCAATAATCGCAAGGTTTTGAATGGCGTGATGGAAGTCGCCGGGCTTGCGGGCGACGATAAGGAGACCGAGCGCGGGATTGTCCTGAGGGCGATTGATAAGTTTGATCGCTTGGGCGACGAGGGCGTGCGGGCGTTGCTCGGCGCTGGGCGCAAAGATGAGAGCGGCGATTTCACCAAGGGCGCGGGGTTGGACGATGCGCAGGCGGATGTGGTGATGGGGTTCGTTCAGGCCGGAGCTGTGGTCAAAGCGGACTTAGAGAAAAATGCTAAGCTATCCGATGGATTGGCCGTCGAACTATATTCAGATGCTGCGAAGGTTGGAGGCAGTGGGCGGGTAGAAGTTGCTGGGAATCAACTGGACGCACTTGAGGCCGAGGTTTGGAATACTGCTGTTCTTGAGCATCTGTCCCGGCTTGTCCAAGGCTCAGAGGTTGGTAAGCAAGGTGTGGCAGAACTCGCAGAGATTTCCGCGCTTTGTGCTCAGCAAGGCTATTACGCAGATCGTCTAAGGATTGATCCGGGCATTGTCCGTGGCCTCGGCTACTACACCGGGCCGGTCTATGAGGCGGAACTGACCTTTGAAATCCTCGACGAGAAGGGCCGCAAGCGGTCTTTTGGCTCGGTGGCGGGTGGTGGGCGGTATGATGATTTGGTCAAGCGCTTTACCGGGCAGGCGGTGCCTGCGACGGGGGTTTCTATCGGGGTGGATCGGTTGCTCGCGGCATTGGCTGCCAAGGGGCGGGGGGCCTCGGATACGGCGGGGCCGGTGGTTGTGACCGTGATGGATCGCGACCGGATGGCGGATTATATGGCGATGGTGGGCGAGTTGCGCTCGGCTGGTATCCGGGCGGAGGTTTATCTGGGTAATCCCAAGCAATTCGGCAACCAGTTGAAATATGCGGATAAACGGCAGTCGCCGATTGCGGTTATTCAGGGCGGGAATGAGGCCGAGAAGGGCGTTGTGATCCTGAAAGACCTGATTTTGGGCGCGAAGATTGCTGAAAGCGCGACGCTTGAGGAATGGAAAGATCAGCCTGCGCAGGTTGAAGTGAAGCGCGGTGATCTGGTGGCGGCGGTGCGGAAGATGCTCGGGCAATGAGTCCTTCGGCCAGTAAAGCCGCGATCCGCGCCGAGGCTTCGCTGCTGTTCGCGGCGTTCCAAGCGGCGGGGGCTTTGCCGGTTGAGGCGGATTTGCTGCTGCCGGCGGAGACTCTGCTGGACCTTTATGGCGAGGATATTCGGGCGCGGGCTTATGTGACGACCGACCCGTTGCGCGGCGAGATGATGCTGCGGCCTGACTTTACCGTGCCGGTGGTGCAGGCGCATATGGCGGATGGCGCGGACCCGGCGCGGTATTGCTACATGGGCGAGGTGTTTCGCAAGCAGGAGCATCTCGGCAACCGGGCGTCTGAGTATTTGCAGGTTGGCTTTGAGGTGTTTGACCGCGCCTCGCCAGAGGCGGCGGATGCGGAGGTGTTCGCGTTGTTCGCCGGGCTGGTCAGCGGACTGGGCTTGCGGGCGGTGACGGGCGACATCGGGATTCTGATGGCGGCGGTGCGGGGCCTTGAGACGACAGAGCGGCGGCGGGCGGCGTTGTTGCGCCATATCTGGCGGCCCAAGCGGTTTCGGGCTTTGCTCGATCGCTTTGCGGGGCGGGCGGCGGTGCCTGCGGGGCGTGTGGCTTTGCTGGAGCGGTTGGCGGGCGGCGCGCCGGAGGCATTGATCGCGGCGGCGGGGGCATTTATCGGGCTGCGCGCGCCGGAGGATATTGCGGCGCGCGCGGCAGCTTTGATTGAGGATGCCGAAGCCGCACCGATCAAGGCACCCGAGGCGGCATTGTTGTATGATTTGCTGGGGTTGCAGGCCCCGGCTGAGGCGGCTTTGGGGCATTTGCGCGGGATAACCCCGATGCTGCCCGCGATTGCGCCTGCGGTGGATCGGTTTGCAACGCGGCTGGAGGCGTTGCGGGCGCGGGGCGTGGCAGTGGATGCGCTGGCGTTTGAGGCGAGCCTTGGGCGGACCTCGATGGAGTATTACGACGGCTTTGTGTTCAGTTTCCATGCCGAGGGGATGCCTGCGGTGGCGACGGGCGGGCGCTATGATGCGCTGACGGCGGTGCTGGGGGCGGGGCGGTCTATTCCTGCGGTGGGGGGGATCATCCGGCCGCATTTGGTCGCGGCGCTACGGGCTAAGGTTTCGGGGGGGGCAGTCTGATGTTGAAGATCGGGGTGCCCTCGAAGGGCCGGTTGATGGAAAAGACCTTCGAGTGGTTCGGAAGCCGTGGCGTGGTGATGCGGCAGACCGGGGCCGAGCGGGAATATTCCGGCGCGGTCGAGGGCATTGAGGGCGTGGAGTTGATGATGCTGTCGGCGGGGGAAATCCCGCGCGAATTGGCGGCGGGGCGGATTCATTTGGGCGTGACGGGCAGTGACCTCGTGCGCGACAAGCTGGCGGATTGGGATGTGCAGGTGGCGGAACTGGCACCTTTGGGCTTTGGTCATGCCGATCTGATCATCGCGGTGCCAAGCTGCTGGATTGATGTCGATACGGTGGATGATCTTGACGCGGCGGCGGCGGCGTTTCGGGCGGCGCATGGCTTTCGGTTGCGGATTGCCACCAAATATCACCGTCTGGTGCGGGAGTTTCTGACAGCACAAGGCGTGGCGGATTATCAGCTGGTGGACAGTCAGGGGGCGACTGAGGGGACGGTGAAGAACCTGACCGCCGAGGCGATTGCGGATATTACATCCTCGGGTGAGACGCTGCGGGCCAACCATTTGAAAATCCTGTCGGATTCGGTGATTCTGCAAAGTCAGGCGGTGTTGTTTGCCAGCCGATCCGCCGATTGGGCGCAGGCGCGGGCGGTGTTGCAGCGGTTGGCGGCGAAGCTGGGGCTGACGCTGCCCGTGATCTGACGGTGCTTGAAGCGGCTTGACCTTGCGGGGCGAAGGGTTAATTCTGGAACCAACCGAGGAGGCCCGCCGTGCGCTATATTCTGCCGCTGATGTTGCTTGCCACGCCCGCCCTGGCGGCTGATCTGGCAACGGGCGATGCGATTCGCGCGGCGCTGGTCGGCAATACCGTGACTGGCAGCATGGCGGCCTCGGGGGGGTATGCCGAGTTTTATGCCCCCGATGGCAGTTTGCACGCAGCGGATTACACCGGGGCCTGGGCGGTGAAGGGCAACAAAATGTGCTTCACTTATGGCCAAGACCCGGAAGTATGCTGGTCGGTTGCGATTTCCGGCGCGCAGGTGGTCTGGATGAGCGAAGCAGGCGAAGAAGGCCACGGCAAAATCAAGCCGGGCAATCCGGGCGGCTGGTGATCAGACCTCTGGCATGGGAACGTTCGGCTTTTTGCTGATCCCGGATTTCTTGCTGACAAGCGCCACCCCAAGACCCGCAAGCGCCATGCCTGCCCATGCCAAGGGCGGCATCGCCTCGCCCAGCAGCGGCCAAGCGAACAGGGCGGATAGCGCGGGCACAAGGTAGAACAGCGCCGAGACTCGGGCGACTTCTTTCGCGCGGATCATCGCCAGCAAGAGGCTGATCGCAAGGATGGAATTGCCGATCACCAGATAGCCGAGGATAGCCACGAATTCGGGCGACCAGTGCACCGCCATGCCTTCGGTCAAATAGGCGGCGGGCAGGGTGAAGGCAGCGCCAGTGGCGTATTGGATCAGGTTGGCGGTGATCGGGTGCTGATTGGTGCCGAAGCGTTTCTCATAAAGCGTGCCGCCGGTGATGCCGAGCAGTGCACCGAAGGCAAGCAGGATGCCCCAGGGGTTTTCGGCCTGTAGGCTGGAGCGCGACAGGATCACGATGGCGGCCCCTGCAAGGCCCAGGGTAAGGCCGATCCAGCCTTTTGTGGAGGTCTTTTCGCCGACGGTGTAAGGGGCTGCAAGGGCGACCAGAATCGGTTGCAGGCAGACGATTATGGCGACGCCGCCCGCCGAAACTCCGGCTTTGAAGGCGATGTAGCAGAGGCCGAAGTAGACCACTTGGATCAGAAAGCCGGTGATGGCGATGTCGGCCCAGGCGCGTTTGGTTTTCGGCAAGGGCGGCCGGATGATCAGCGCAAGCGGCAGCAGCAGGGCTAGCACGCAGGTGTAGCGTAAGGCCAGCAGGGTGAGGGGCTCGGCATGTTGCAGGCCAAGTTTGGCGATGCCGAAGCCTGCCGACCACAGCAGCAGGAAAATCACCGGGGCTGCGGCGAGCCAGAGCGGACGTTTGATCATATCTGGGTTGTGGCGCGGATTTCGGGGGAAGGGAAGGGTGGATATGGCGGGATTGGGGGTTTCACACCCCCAAACCCCCGTGGGGTATTTATGAACAGATGAAACAATTTTAGGTAAGTTTTAGGGATTAGCGCAGGCCGATTTCTGCCAGTGCTGCGGCGAGGGCGGGGGGCAGGGTGTCGTCCTGCGCGCGGGTTTTTGGCAGGTCGCGTGGCGATTCGGCGGGATCGAGGTAGCGCCAGCCTTGGAACGGGCGGCGTAGAGCGTTTTCGGTGCGGATCACTTCCGCGTCAAGCACAAGGGCGCAGCGCAGTATGCCATCTTGGCCACGGCGTTCGGCGAGGCCGACAAGGCGCTGGCGGGCTTGGATCACGCCCTTGATCACCCAGTAAAGTGAGCCGCCGCCGAGGATTTCATCCTCGCGCTTTGGCCACATGCGGGTGACGTGTTCGGTGGTGCCGGGGGCCCAGACATGGGCGTGGGCGCGGTGCCATTGGGTGAGGTCATCGACTGATTCCGTCCCGACGCTGAGTTTTAGGATATTGAGCATGCGTCCCGTTCCCTGACCTTGCACCGTGCGGCAAATAGTGTGGCTGACTGCGCGACTCGGCGCTGGGCTTTCTATTTAGCACTGTGATTGGTGATGCATGGTATCCCGAAATCTGGTAGGTTCAAGGCTTGCCCGCACAGCAGGTTGAAGCTATCTTGGCCTCTCCCTTGGATGTTAGAGCATAAAAGGGAGAGGCGTGGAGCAGCTCGATGGACGAGCACTCACTTTCTAGTGGCTTATCGGTGCGACCAGCATCGACATTCTACGGTGAGAAGGTTGTGGGTTTCAAGCCCCACCTCTACGCCTGTTTTCATTTTCAAAACTTGAAGGAAGTCCACTGAATGTCCCGCTTCTCCGCCCCTATTGCCGAACAAATCTGGGACATGAAATACCGCCTGAAGGCGCAGGATGGCACGCCGATTGACGCTTCGGTCGAGGACAGCTGGCGGCGAATCGCGCGGGCTTTGGCAGAGGTTGAGGCGGAGCCAGCGGTGTGGGAGGAGCGATTCTATGCCGCTTTGGAAGGTTTCAAGTATTTGCCCGCAGGTCGGATCACCGCTGGGGCAGGCACTGGGCGCAATGTCACCATGTTCAACTGTTTCGTCATGGGGACCGTGCCGGACTCTATGGGCGGGATTTTTGATGCGCTGAAAGAGGCTGCGCTGACCATGCAGCAGGGCGGCGGCATTGGCTATGATTTCTCGACGATCCGCCCGCGCGGGGCAGAGGTAAAGGGGGTGGCGGCGGATGCCTCGGGGCCTTTAAGCTTTATGGATGTGTGGGATGCGATGTGCCGCACCATCATGTCGGCGGGCTCACGTCGCGGTGCGATGATGGCGACGATGCGCTGCGATCACCCGGATGTGGAAGCGTTCATTGAGGCCAAGAAGGATGCCGCGCGGTTGCGGATGTTCAACCTTTCGGTGCTGATTACCGATCCGTTCATGGATGCGGTGAAGGCCGATGGGTCGTGGGATCTGGTGTTTCAGGGCAAGGTGTTCCGCACCTTGCAAGCACGCGATCTGTGGAACAAGATCATGCGCAACACTTATGATTTTGCCGAGCCGGGGGTGATTTTCATCGACCGGATCAACAAGGCCAACAACCTTGGCTATTGCGAGACGATTGCCGCGACCAACCCTTGTGGCGAGCAACCTTTGCCACCTTATGGCGCGTGTCTGCTGGGGTCGATCAACATGCCGACGCTGGTGGCGGGGGCGTTTGGCAAGGGTGCCAAGCTCGATCTGGTGGCGCTGGATGATCTGGTGCGGCTGGCGGTGCGGATGATGGATAACGTGGTCGATGCCTCGCGGTTTCCTTTGCCAGAGCAGCAGGCTGAGGCGAAGGCGAAGCGGCGGATTGGGTTGGGTGTCACCGGGTTGGCCGATGCGTTGCTGATGGTTGGCTTGCGTTATGGCTCGGTTGAGGCGGCCAAGCAGACCGAGGATTGGATGCATGCGATTGCGCGGGCGTCTTATCTGGCGTCGGTCGATCTGGCGAAGGAAAAGGGTGCGTTTCCGTTGTTTGAGGCGGAAGGGTATTTGGCCAGCGGCAATATGATGCAGATGGATGATGACGTGCGGGACGCGATCCGCACGCATGGGATTCGCAATGCTTTGTTGACCTCGATTGCGCCGACTGGGACGATTTCCTTGTATGCTGGGAATGTGTCGAGTGGGATCGAGCCAGTGTTTGCTTATGCCTACACCCGCAAGGTTTTGCAAAAGGATGGCTCGCGGACCGAGGAAGAAGTCGTCGATTACGCGGTGCGGTTGTGGCGCGAGTTGAAGGGTGATGCGGCGCTGCCGGATTATTTTGTCAATGCGCAGACCCTACCGCCGCTGGACCATGTGCGGATGCAGGCTGCGGCGCAGAAGTGGATCGACAGCAGCATCTCAAAGACCATCAACTGCCCCGAGGATATTTCCTTTGAGGCGTTCAAAGAGGTCTATATGGCCGCTTGGGATCAGGGCTGTAAGGGCTGCACAACCTATCGGCCCAATGCGGTGACGGGGTCGGTGCTGACGGTTTCGGAAAGCAGTGACAAGGTGCCCGCGGAAGCACCTGCGATGGTGGCGGGCGGTGAGGTGGTTTACCTGACCGACCCGTTGGACCGTCCTGCCGCGTTGGAGGGGCAGACCTATAAGGTGAAATGGCCGGGCAGCGAACACGCGCTCTATATCACCATCAATGACATCATCATTGCAGGCCACCGTCGCCCGTTTGAGGTGTTTATCAACTCGAAAAACATGGAGCATTTCGCCTGGACCGTGGCTTTGACGCGGATGATCTCGGCGGTGTTCCGGCGTGGCGGCGATATTTCCTTCGTCGTTGAGGAGTTGAAAGCAGTGTTCGATCCGCGCGGTGGGGCTTGGATGGAGGGGCGCTATATTCCCTCGATCCTTGCCGCGATCGGCGGGGTGATTGAGCGGCATCTGGTGTCGATCGGCTTCATTGAGGGCGAGGGGATGGGGCTTAAAACCGACCCGCAGATGCAGGTGATGGCGGTGGGCGAGGCGCCGCGTGGCAAGGCTTGCCCTAGCTGCGGATCTTTTGCCTTGCAGATGAAAGAGGGCTGCATGACCTGTTCGGATTGCGGCCATTCTAAGTGTGGGTGAGGGCCAAATGTGGGTGAGGGGTGTTGAGCCTTCTGGCCGGGGATGCTAGAAGACAGCAGCGCGGGCGTTGTGTAATGGTAAGACCTTAGCCTTCCAAGCTAAAGACGCGGGTTCGATTCCCGCCGCCCGCTCCAAGATTTCAAGGTGATGTAAAGGCTCCCAGTTGGGAGCCTTTTTGCTTCAGGCGTATCAGGCAAAGATTTCGTTGCGGTATGGCCCTGAGTCCGTGCCAGCATATCTGCCACTTCACTTTGTAGGTTCACATTCTTTCCCAGCGGGGAGAGACTTGTGTTTTTATAGCGACCACACACAATATGTTGTGGTTTCTCTATATTTTCATGTCAAACGGCGATCACAAAGGCGCTTTAGAACAGGCTTTGCACGAATTGCTTCACCCAGATACAGCGCGCCTGCGGTGCAGAGATAGGCGGCGAGGGCGATCCAAGCGGTGGATTTGCGCATCGGGCGTTGGATTTCGATCAGTTGTTCGGATTGGATCAGGCCTTGCCAGCCCATTAGCACGAAGAACAGCAGGATGTAGGAATGCGTCGCCACGCAGAGAGCTGCGGCTGCGGCGGACATCAGGATGGAGACGGCTCGGGTGGCTTTCGGGAAGAAGGTGTAGGTCAGCAATCGCACGATCTTACCGCCGTCCAAAGGCCAGAATGGCAGCAGGTTGAACAGGTTCAGGCCGCCCAAGACGAGGCCTTGGATGTAGAGGAAGCTAGCAATCTCGGGGGCTTGCAGGAAGATCAGGTTGGCTGTGGCAAAGCACAAAGCCATTGGGCCAAGACAGATCGCGGGGCCCATCAGGCTGATGAACAGGTCGCGGTCATGGCTGGCGGGCAGGCTGCGCGACACGGTGACGCCGCCGAACAGCGGGATCAGCTGGAATTGTGCATCTTTGTGGCCGCAGACGCGGAAGGCCGCGACATGGCCGATTTCATGCACCATGATCGCGATGATGAAGGCTAGCCCGTATTGCCAGCCGAAAAACCAGATGGCGGCGGCAATGGCCACTGCAGAGAGGCCAAGGGCGTTGACATCAAAGCCTGCGCGATTCCATCCCGCGCCCGCGAACCCACCGCGCAGCGCATAGCCTGTAATGGCGATCAGCCCGAGAGAAAGGATAAGGGCAAGCACCGGATTTTACAGGTTTTCCTGCTGCGGCATACCCAGCACGTGATAGCCAGAGTCAACATGGATGATCTCGCCGCTGGTGCAAGCGCCGTAGTCGGAGCACAGGTAAACTGCCGTGCCGCCGATGGCTTCCAGCGTGGCGTTGCTGCGCAAGGGCGCGTTGGCCTCGGTATGGCGGAAGGTGGCGCGGGCACCACCGATGGCGGCACCTGCGACGGTTTTCATCGGGCCGGGGCTGATCGCGTTGACGCGAATTTGCTGCGGGCCAAGGTCGTTTGCCAGATAACGGGTGGCGGATTCCAGCGCTGCTTTGGCGACGCCCATCACGTTGTAATTCGGGGTGACACGGTTTGATCCGCCGTAGGTCAGGGTGATCAGGCTGCCGCCGTTCGGCATCAGCTCGGAAGCGCGGCGGGACACGTCGATGAAGGAAAAGCAGGAAATCGCCATGGTGTTGGAGAAGTTACCGCGCGAGGTGTTGGTGAAGCGGCCTGTCAGTTCGTTTTTATCCGAGAAGGCGATGGCGTGGATCAGGAAATCCAAGCTGCCCCAGGTATCTTTCAGGGTGGCAAAACAGGCGTCCAAGGAATCGTCATCGGTGACATCGACATCGACCATCACTTCGCTGCCAACCGTGGCGGCGAGGGGGGCAAGGCGTTTGCCGAAGGCGTCGCCTTGGTAGGAAAATGCCAGCTCTGCGCCCTCAGCGGCCAGCGCTTTGGCGATGCCCCAGGCGATGGAACGTTCGTTCGCCACGCCCATGACAAGCCCGCGCTTGCCCTTCATCAGATCAGCCATACTGGCACTCCCGTTTTAGTGGCGGATTAGGCCAGATACTTGCTCATCAGCAGGGTCGCGTTGGTGCCGCCGAAGCCGAAAGAGTTTGACAGCACGGAGTCGAGTTTGACGCCCTCGCGTAGGGTCATCACGATTTCGGACGGGTCAAGCGCGGGGTCCAGGGTGGTGATGTTGGCGGAGGCGGCGATGAAATCACCGTTCATCATCAACAGGCTATAGATGGCTTCGTGTACGCCGGTGGCACCTAGCGAGTGGCCTGTCAGCGATTTGGTTGAGGCGACGGGCGGGGTGTGGCCTTTGCCCCAGACGCGGCGGATCGCCTCCATTTCGGTCACGTCGCCCACGACGGTCGAGGTGCCGTGCGAGTTGATGTAATCGACCGAGCGACCTTCGGGCAGGGTGGCGATCGCGAGTTTCATCGAGCGTTCGCCGCCTTCACCCGAGGGGGCAACCATGTCGTAACCGTCGGAGGTGGCACCATATCCGGTGACTTCGCCGTAGATTTTCGCGCCGCGTGCAAGCGCGTGGGAGAGTTCTTCCAGCACAACCACACCGCCGCCGCCTGCGATGACAAAGCCGTCACGGGTGGCGTCATAGGTGCGCGAGGCGGTTTCGGGTGTGTCGTTGTACTTGCTGCTCATCGCGCCCATCGCGTCGAACAGGCAAGACAGCGTCCAGTCGAGTTCTTCGCCGCCGCCTGCGAACACGATGTCTTGCTTGCCCATCTGGATCAGTTCGACGCCGTTGCCGATACAATGCGCCGAGGTCGAGCAGGCCGAGGTGATCGAATAGTTCACGCCCTTGATCTTGAACGGCGTGGCAAGGCAGGCGGAGTTGGTCGAGGACATGCAGCGGGTGACCATGAACGGCCCCATTTTCTTCGGCGCGCCCTTGTTGATCACGGCGTCAAAGGCGAGGAAGAAGTTTGAGGTCGAAGGGCCGCCAGAGCCCATGATCAGGCCAGAGCGCTCGTTGGAGACATCTTTTTCTTCGAGGCCAGAGTCGGCGATGGCCTGCTGCATGGCGAGGAAGTTGTAGGCAGCACCCGGACCCATGAAGCGCAGGTCGCGCTTGTCGATATGGTCGGCCAAGGTGATCTGCGGCATGCCGTGAACTTGGCTGCGGAAGCCATGCTCGGCGTAATCGGGCGCGAACACGATGCCGGATTTGCCTGCGCGCAGTGATGCTTCGACCTCGGTGGCGTTGTTGCCGATCGAGGAAATGATGCCGATCCCGGTGATGACGACGCGACGCATGGGTATCTCCTTTTGTGCGGTAGGCTTTGTCGGAGGGGTATTCCGACAGGTCTATTTTGTCAGATTAGCTTTCCGACAGGGCAACTTTCATGTCTTTGACGATATAGATCACCTCGCCATCGGCCTCAACAATACCGTCGGCGACCCCCATGGTCAGGCGGCGGGTTTGGATGGCTTTGGTGAAATTGATCCGGTAGGTCAACAGCTTGCGGTCGGGGCGGACCATGCCGGTCAGTTTGACTTCGCCGACGCCCAATGCATAGCCGCGCCCCTGCCAGCCGCGCCAGCCGAGGTTGAAGCCGGTCAGTTGCCAGAGGCCATCAAGGCCCAGACAGCCGGGCATGATCGGGTTGCCGGGGAAGTGACAGGCGAAGAACCACAGGTCGGGGGTAATGTCGAATTCAGCCACGATATGGCCCTTGCCGTGTTCGCCACCATCGGCAGAGACTTCGGTGATGCGGTCCATCATCAGCATCGGCGGCGCGGGCAGTTGTGCGTTGCCGGGGCCGAACAGCTCTCCGCGCGCACATTTCAGCAGATCGTCCTTGTTGAACGAAGTTGGAAAACTGCTCATGCCCTCGAAATCCCCCCAATGGTTGGCCGTTTTCCCCATGTAACACCCGGCGGACAGGCGAACAAGTGTGGGGCGGTGGGGCTGGGCAGGGGAGTTTGGGGTTTTCGTTTGAAAAGCACGGGTTTTACACTCTATATAGGGGGCTAGGATGGATGCGGGCTTTGGCCTGCCTTGGAAAGTAGCGATGGGTTTGAGCGAACAACAGCGCAGCACGACATGGCTTGCCCGCGGCGGATTGCGGCCGACGCGGCAGCGGTTGGCTTTGGCGGGGCTGTTGGTCGGCGACGGTATGAACCGGCATGTCACGGCGGAAAGCCTGTATGCGGCGGTTGGGGTTTCGGGGGCGAAGGTCAGTTTAGCGACGGTCTACAACACGCTGCGGGCGTTTTGTGAGGCGGGGTTGCTGAATGAGGTCGTGGTGGACGGCGCACGCAGCTATTTCGACACAAGACTGGATGATCATCCGCACTTCTACTGGGAAGACAGCCACGCTTTGACCGATGCGCCTGCAGAGCAGTTGGTGATCGCGGGTTTGCCAGAGGCACCGGAAGGCATGGCGGTAAGCCGGGTTGATGTGGTGATACGGCTGAAGCGGGCATGAGCCTGGTTTGACGGCGGGCTCTTCCTGCCTTTCGGCAGTCATCGCTTGGGACGCGCGCGACAAAGCGAGGAAAGCTGATAGGCTTGATAAGCGTGCGGTCATAAAAACGGCGCGATCTGCATTGGGAGCAGACCGCGCCATAGGACGAGCACAGAAGGATACAGGCGCTCGTCCAGCACTGGTTACTTTCACACACTGGTTACTTTCACACACCGGTTACTTTCACACACCGGTTACTTTCAGACACTGGTTACTTTCACAAACTGGTTACTTTGGCAGCAAAACTTTGTTCACGACTTGGATCACGCCATTCGACTGTTCCACGTCGGAGATGGTGACTTTGCCAGCGGTGCCGGATTCGTCGTAGATATACAGGCTGCCGCCCTTCATTTTGGCCGACAGATGATCACCCGACAGCGTGGTCATGTTGAAATAGCCGTCTTTCGAGGCTTTGGCTTTCTTTGCCATCTGCGCGGTGGTGTAATGGCCAGCCACAACATGCGCGGTCAGGATTTTGGTCAGCATGTCTTTGTTTTCGGGCTTCAACAGCGTGTCAACCGTGCCAGCGGGAAGCGCTGCGAAGGCGTCATTGACCGGAGCGAACACGGTGAACGGGCCAGCACCTTGCAGCGCATCGACGAGACCTGCGGCTTTCACGGCGGCGACGAGGGTGGTGTGGTCTTTTGAGTTCACTGCGTTCTCGACGATGTTTTTATTTTCATACATCGCAGCGCCGCCCACCATCGGGTTTTCGGCGAGTGCGGGGCCGGAAATCAAAGCGAAGGCGAGGACAAGAGCAGAGGTTTTCCCAGTGGTTTTCATGGCAGCTTCCCTATCAATCGGCTGGTTTATTCCTGCCGTATGTCAAGGAAACGGGACGGGGCGGTTGAAAGTTTCAACCACCCCCAAGTGATCACGCTTTCGTGATAATTATTGGCCCAGCTTTTTGATGCGGCCCTCTACGGTTGGTTTCACCGTGCCGGCTGTCTCGACGTAATTCATCACATCGCTGGCCACCAGATTGCCAGCCCCGGTGTCAGTGATCAAACGACCACCGCCCAAGGCGTCATAGCCATCGCCGCCATCCAGCATGAAGTTGTTGACCGCGACTTTGTAAAGCGCGTCGGGGTTCAGCGCCGTGCCGTTGATCATCACCTCGGACACCCGCGCGCCCGGCTCGGCGCTGGCGTCATAGCTGAAGGTCACACCCGAGACTTGCGCAAACCGCCCCGCGCTTTTTTCGACTTGGCTGACGGCGTTTTCCAAAGCGCCGAGCAGTTGGCTGCCCGGCAGTTCAGTCAGCACGGTGACATTGCCGAACGGCAACTCAGTCAGGATATCGCGGCGGGTCAGTTTGCTGCCAGCGTCATAGATGCGGTCGGCGCGGATGCCGCCGCCGTTCATCAGCGCCACATCTGCGCCGGTGGCCGCGCGCATGGCATCGGCGATCAGGTTGCCCATCGCGGATTCCTCGGCGCGCACGACATTGCGGCGCGAGTCCAAAGCGGTTTCGGTGGTGCCAATCTCGACGTTCAGGGTTTCATCAAGGCCAGCGGAGAGTTTATCGACCATGGCTTGCGTTTCGGGATCGTGCTGCACGGTGGCAGTGTCGATGAAGCGGAAGGCTGGGGTCCAGGTGACCACGCGCTTGCCGTCTTTCTCTTGGATGTCCACGGTCAGATCGACAGGCGAGAGGAATTGGCCGTCGAGCGAGGTCTCGACATAGACCGTGACGCCATCATAGGCGGTGGCGTAAGAATGGTCATCACCCGACAGGATCACGTCAAAGGCGTGCGATTTCAGCAGTTTGCGGTCGTTATCCATATCGGTCTGCACCACACCCACCACGATATCGGCACCATCCGCACGAGCGGCTTTGGCGGCTTTGATTGCGGTGGTGACGGTGGGTTGGAATTTCAGATCTCCGGTGGCGGCAACTGAGGGCGAGGTGTCTTGCCCCACCGGGATCAGGGCGACTTTCAGGCCAGCGATATCTTTCACCATGACACCGCCAACGCCTGTCATCGGTGTGCCATCCGCATTGGTGATGTTGATCGCGGCCCATGGATATTTCGAGGCTTTCACCCGTTCGAGGAAATTCGCCGGACCGAAGTCAAATTCGTGGTTGCCGGGAACGGCAAGGTCGAAGGGCACAATGTTGGTCAGATCAATGGTGTGCTGGCCCTTGTCAAACCCCGACAGCAAGGATGGCGACAGCATATCGCCGTCAAATAGGTAAAGCGTGTTGGGGTTGGCGGCGCGCTCGGCCCGCGCCACCGCATTCAGGCGGGCAAAGCCGCCACGACCATCCTCCTCGGTGAAGTTATAGACATCGCCGACGCCGAGCAGGGTCAGTTTCACTGTTTCCGCTTGTGCGGTGAGCGGCAGCAGGGCGGTGGCGGACAACAGCGCGGCACGGATGCTTTGCGACAGGGGCATGGCGATCTCCACTTCGGGGTTGGATGCGGGTAGAGTGCAACCTGAGCTTGAATCTGTCAAAGCCCGGATTTCCGAAGCATTGCGCTTGGCGGTGACGCGCTGATGACAGATGCTTGACCGAAAGGCCGGACCTTGACCGAAAGGCCGGACCTTGACCGAAAGGCCGGACCTTGACCGAAAGGCTGGCGCAGGGCATGAGGCGGTCATGCTGATTTACAAGATATTCCTGCGCGTCGAATGGGACGCTTTCCGGGCGGCGGGTCAGACGGCGGGTGCGCCTGTTGATCTGGCGGATGGCTTTGTGCATTTTTCGGCAGCCCCGCAACTGGCCGAGACGGCGGCGAAGTATTTCGCCGATCTGTCGGATCTGGTTCTGGTGGCTTGTGATGCCGACCGGCTGGGCGCGGCGCTGAAATGGGAGGCCTCGCGCGGCGGGGCGCTGTTTCCGCATCTGTATCGGCATATGGTTTTGGCGGATGTGGTGTGGGACAAATCGCTGCCTTTGGGGGCGGCGGGGCATATCTTCCCGGAGGGAGTGTTTTGATTGAGACGTTGGGGCTGGCTGTGCTGCATAGGTTTGACCCCGAGCGCGCGCATGGGCTTTCGTTGCGCGCACTTGCGGCGGGGCTGGTGCCGCTGCCGGGGGTGATCACTTCGGATCGGTTGCGCACGACGGTTGCGGGGCTGGATTTGCCCAATCCGGTGGGGCTTGCGGCGGGGTTTGACAAGAACGCGACGGTGGTGGGGCCATTGTCGCAGGCGGGGTTTGGCTTTGTCGAGGTGGGGGCTGCGACGCCGCGCCCGCAGCCGGGAAATGCGAAGCCTCGGCTGTTTCGGCTGACCGAGGACCGGGCGGCGATCAATCGGTTTGGCTTTAACAATGACGGGGCGGAGGCGATTGGGGCGCGGCTTTCGACGCGGGTGCGGGGCGCAGTTCCGGTCGGGCTGAACCTTGGGGCGAATAAGGATTCAGGCGACAAGGCGTTGGATTTTGCCCGCGTTCTGGCGGTTTGTGGGCCGCATGTCGATTTTGCGACGGTGAATGTGAGTTCGCCGAACACCGAGAAATTGCGGGATTTGCAGGGGCGGGCGGCGCTGAGCGCTTTGCTCGCCGGGGTGATGCAGACGCGGGCAGAGTTGGCGCAGCCGATCCCGGTGTTTTTGAAGATCGCGCCGGATTTGACGGATGATGAATTGGCCGAGATTGCCGAGGTGGCGCTGGCGTCGGGGGTGGCGGGGATCATCGCGACCAATACAACCTTGTCGCGAGAAGGTTTGGTAAGTGCTGATAAAGATCAGATCGGCGGGCTTTCGGGCGCGCCATTGTTTGAAAAGTCTACACGTATGCTGGCACAGCTTTCGGCTTTGACCGAAGGCAAGCTGCCGCTGATCGGGGTGGGCGGTATTGCCAGCGCCGAGGATGCGTTTGTGAAGATCCTCGTTGGGGCCTCGGCGGTGCAGTTCTACACCGCCATGGTGTATCAGGGGATTTCATTGGCGGCGAAGATCGCGCGGGGCTTGGATGCGTTGTTGCAGCGTGAGGGTTATGCCTCGGTCGCCGATGCGGTGGGCAAAGGACGCGCGCAATGGCTGTAAGCTTTCGCGACGCCAAGCGCGCGGATGTGGCGGCTTTGGTGGCACTGCTGGCCGATGATTCGCTGGGGCAGGCGCGGGAAAGTGGTGATTTGGCGCCGTATCTCACGGCGTTTGATGAGATCGCCGCCAATCCGATGCACCAGTTGATCGTGGGCGAGATTGACGGGCGGATTGTGGCGACGTGCCAGTTGACTATCCTCGCGGGCCTGTCGCGGCAGGGAACCAAACGCGCGCTGGTCGAAGCGGTGCGGGTGGTGACCGATCTGCGCGGGCAACGCATTGGCGAGGCGTTGATGGCGGAATCTGAGGCACGCGCGCGGGCGGCGGGGGCGCGGGTGATCCAACTGACCACCGACAAGACGCGGGCGCGGGCGCATGGGTTTTATGATCGGCTTGGATTTACGCCCAGCCACATTGGCTACAAGAAAAGCCTCTAAGCCCATCCTCTGCGCTCAAATATCCTCCGGGGGTGAGCCCTGTAGGGCGAGGGGGCCGGAAGGCCCCTTTTCCCCGGCGATCAAGGGCGCTACATCCGTAGCAACAAACGGGGAGATCAGCGATGGAAGACGGCATCAACAGCTTTATGACCGGACCGGACGAACAGGGCCGCTTTGGCAAGTTTGGCGGGAGGTTCGTGTCGGAAACCCTGATGCCGCTGATCCTTGATCTGGAAGCGCGTTATGAGTTCGCCAAGACTGACCCTGCGTTCTGGGCGGAAATGGATGATCTGTGGAAGCATTATGTCGGCCGCCCAAGCCCGCTGTATTTCGCGCCGCGGCTGACCGCGCATCTTGGCGGGGCCAAGGTCTATATGAAGCGGGATGAGTTGAACCATACCGGCGCGCATAAGATCAACAATGTGCTGGGGCAGATCATTCTTGCCCGTCGCATGGGGAAAACCCGGATTATCGCGGAAACCGGGGCGGGGCAGCATGGCGTGGCAACGGCGACGGTTTGTGCAAAGTTCGGGCTGCAATGCGTGGTCTATATGGGCGCGCATGATGTGGAACGGCAGGCACCGAACGTGTTCCGTATGCGGCTGTTGGGGGCAGAGGTTATTCCGGTGACCTCGGGGCGTGGCACGTTGAAGGATGCGATGAACGATGCGTTGCGCGATTGGGTGACCAATGTGCGCGACACGTTCTATTGCATCGGCACGGTGGCCGGGCCGCATCCCTATCCCGCGATGGTGCGCGATTTCCAAAGCATCATCGGCAAGGAAGTCCGCTGGCAGTTGGCGGAGCAAGAGGGTGAGGGTCGTCTGCCGGATACTCTGGTGGCGGCGATTGGTGGGGGGTCGAACGCGATGGGGCTGTTTTATCCGTTCCTCGACGATCCTACGGTGAACATCATCGGGGTTGAGGCAGGCGGTAAGGGCGTTGATGACCGGATGCAGCATTGCGCCTCGCTGACCGGCGGTCGCCCCGGCGTGCTGCATGGCAACCGGACCTATCTGTTGCAGGACAATGACGGGCAAATTTTAGAAGGCTTCTCGATCTCGGCGGGTCTGGATTATCCCGGCATCGGCCCGGAACATTCCTGGCTGCACGATATGGGCCGGGCGCAATATGTCAGCATCACTGACGCCGAGGCTTTGGAGGCGTTCCAGCTGTCTTGCAAGCTGGAGGGCATTATTCCGGCGCTGGAGCCTTCTCACGCCCTCGCCCATGTGATGAAGATCGCGCCGACTTTGCCGAAGGATCATATCATCGTGATGAATATGTGTGGGCGCGGCGACAAGGATATTTTCACCGTCGCCAAGCACCTTGGCTTTGATATGAAGATCTGAAGCCAGTTTGAAGTTCTGGGGCCGCGCCGATGCAAATCGGCGCGGCTTTTCGTTGCGTAGCCCGAATCACCCTGCTGCCCGGTCAGACCATGGTCTGAGCGCGGGCGCGGAAGCTTCAGACCAATGTCTTAAGCATTTGATATAGGATTATTTTTCGGGATTTTCGCGGATAGTTTCCCGCTGTGCTTTCGGCGCAGCCAAGCGCCAAAACGCGCGCTTACGCCGGGTTTTGCCTAAACTGCGGTTTATACCCGCAAACTCTGGGCTGATCCGGGCGGGGTTAACTCTGCGCCAATAGGCAGCGGCTGTTTGGGCTGTCATCGCTGAACCTGTCGCCGGATGCGGCTTCGTTTTGGCAGTGCAGCAAAGTCAGGAATACAGGATGATACGGACAGCGAAACCCTTGATCTTCATCGCAGGGCTGGCGTTTTCGGCCAGCATGGCGCAGGCGATCACCGTGGCGGATGTGGTGAAAACCTATCAGGACCAAGCCTATTCGGGCATTGAGGTGAAGGAAAGCCCGAACCAGATCAAGGTTGAGGCCGCCAAGGACGGCGTCAAGGTCGAGGTGGTTTATGACAAAGTGACCGGCGATGTGATCAAACACGAATCCGAAACTCTGGCGGCGGATGAGACGAACAGCGGTCTGGAAGTGTCGAGCACCGATCACGATTTTACGGGCGACGAAAGCGCCGACGACAACAGTGCGACGGATGACCCCGAGTCAGTTGAAAGCCCCGAGCATGAGACGAATGACCACAACGAAAGCGACCACGATCGCAGCGGTCATGGTGGCGGCGAAGGCAATTCGGAGGACTGAGGCCGGTTTTGCAAGCGCCAAGCGCCCCGGTCTTGCCGGGGGGCTTGGCATGGGTGATAATGTGGGTGCAGCCGGGGCGGGTTTCGGCCTCGAAGGGAAACGGGATGAACCGCAGAGTTTTCTTAGGGCGCAGAGTTTTCTTGCGGCACTGTGCTGGCGGCGTGCTTGGCGCTGTCTTTACGGCCAGCGCAGCCGTTGCGGACAGCTTTCAAAGCTCGGTGGTGGCGCAGTTGCGCGGCCAAGGCTACCGCGAGATCAATGTGGAAACCACCCTGCTGGGGCGGGTGCGGATTGTCGCGGCGCGCAGTGGTGCGTCGCGTGAGATCATTTTGAACCCGCGCACCGGCGAGATTTTGCGCGACGTGGTGCTGGCGGAGGATGGCCGGGTTGCACCGGAGATCGCAGGCAGTGAAGATCTGGGGAGTGAGGACTCGGGCACGCCCAGCGCAGGAGATAATCCAGAACCGGAACCAGAACCAGAACCGGAACAAGAAAAAGAGAAAGAGAAAGAGAAAGAAAGTGAAGGCTCAGGAGGTAAGGGTTCAGGCAATGGTGGTGGCGGAGAGCATGGCAATGAGAACTGATCGCAATTATCATCGTCTCGGCCAGCTAGACGTCTGAGGATTTTGGAGCACATGTGAGACATCCGGCTTTCGTCTTTGCGATCTTTCTGTTGCAGGCGGCTTGCGCGATTTTTTTCGTGTCGGATATCTTGTCGTCTTTTGTTGGCATCACGACGACTCCGCTGCCGTGGGAACTGCGTGAGATCATGGAGATCTGGGCGGCGTTCGGACTGATTGTGGGCGTGGTTCTGGGCGCGATCCTGTTGCGCCGGGCGATTATGGATCGGCGTGAGGCTGAAATCCGGCTGCGGCGGGCCTCGGGGGCGTTCATGGTGCTGTTGGCCGAGCGGTTTGCCGAATGGGGGCTGACCCCTGCGGAAAAGGACGTGGCATTGTTTGCGATCAAGGGCATGTCGACCGGCGAGATCGCGGCGTTGCGCTGCACGTCTGAGGGCACGGTGAAAGCGCAGACCAATGCGATTTATCGCAAGGCGGGGGTCAGCGGGCGCTCGCAACTTTTGTCGCTTTTCATCGAGGATCTGATGCGGGATGAGGATGGCACACTGCGGCTGCCTGTGCCGCAAACCGCTGCGTGATCCGGCGGCAGCCTGCTCAATCGGCGGCGTAGGTTTGCAGGATGTGCAAGGCCACCACATCCAGCGTGCGCTGGTGGGTGGATTTCAGCCGGACTTTGGGGGCGACACCTTCGTCATGGGCTTGCAGGAAGCGGCCCGCGCACAAGCACCATTGATCGCCGGGTTTCAGGCCCGCAAAGCCGTATTCCGGGTGCGGGGTGGACAGATCATTGCCGAGGTATTTGGAATAGGCCAGAAACTCCGCCGTCATCAGCGCGCAGACGGTGTGCAGGCCTTGATCCATTGGCCCGGTGTTGCAGCAGCCATCACGGAAAAATCCGGTGACGGGGGCGGAGGAGCAGCTTTCCAACGCGCTGCCAAGCACATTCAGGGAAGGGTCACGCATCGAATTTCCTTTGCCTCTAGCCTAGCGCGCTGCGGGCGGCTGTCCAGTGGTTTGCGGCCAATTCATTCCGGCCACGGGCGGCAGCAGGGTGCCCGAGACCAGCGCTGTCAGGATGCGGTTGATCGGCCAAAGCGTCGCCATCGGGGCCAGCAGGTGATCGCGCAGCAGTGGCAGGGTGGTGCTGCCGGACTGATACATCGGCGTGAAGGCGGCGGACATCGCCTGATAAGCGCGGACATGCCAGCGGCGCATCTGGGCGTAGCGCGGCAGGGCTTCGGTCAGCGGCAGGTGGAGGGCCTGCGCGAGAGCAAAGGCATCGAGCAGCGCCATATTCGCGCCTTGGCCGAGTTGTGGGCTGGCGCGGTGGGCTGCGTCGCCGATGAAGGCGAGCGCCTCGCCGTAAGGGCGGCGCAGGGTGCCGTGGCTGTAGCGGGCGGGGGTGAGGTCGGCGGGGCTGTGCAGGGTGGTCAGGAAGGGGGCCATCTGCGGCCAAAGCCGGGTGACCTCGGCTTTCCATTGGCCGAGGTCTTGGGTGGGCCAGTCGTCCAGCTTGGCGCGCGGCAGTGACCAGAACACGGCGGCGTGGGGCGTGGGATTGCCGGGAAGGTGGCCAATCGGCAGCACGCCTGCCATGTGGCGGGCGGCCTGGTAGCGTTGGGTCAACTGATCGCGGGGCAGGTCGGTATCCTTGGGCCAAGGCACGGTGCCCCAGACCGCGCCGAAGCTTAAGGGACGGGCCTGCATCGGCGAGAGTATCGAGCCTGCGCCCGAGGCGTCGATCACCAGATCGAACGGGCCTAGCGGGTCGGCATTGTCGCGCAGGATCAGGCGTTTAGTGTTTTTTATCGGCGCTGAGAGGCAAGCGGCCCCGGTTTGCAAGCTGATACCTGCGGCACTGGCTGCGTGCCAGAGCACCGAGAACAGGCTGGCGCGGTGGATGGCAAGGCCGGGGGCGTTGGGTTTGTAGGCGACATCGAGGACTTTGCGCTTCCCGGCATGGCCAAGCATCTGGGTGACGGGTGCGCCAAAGCTGCGGGCATCTGCGCCGATGGCGTCCAGCACAGCAAGGCCTACCGGTTGCAGCACAAGGCCAGAGCCCAAAGCGCGCGGGGTGGCAAAACGCTCCACCAGCGTGACGCGGTGGCCGGATTGGGCGCAAAGTGCCGCTGCGGCCAAACCGCCGATGCCTGCGCCGATGATGCCGATGGTTAGCGGGTGGGATTGGATGCTCATGCGGCCATTTGTGCGGGTTATTGCTGCGGCGGCAAGAGCTTATCGGGTGGGATATTCCCCCCTGTGCAGAGCGGCTGGCGGCGGCTAATGTACCGAAAACGTGTGGGGGATCGCGGATGGACGGGTTGCTGGTTCTGCTGGCCTTGGTGGCGCTTGCCATTCCGGTGCTGATCATCGTGCTGCTGATCGGGCAAAGCGGGCTGCGCAGGCGGGTCGGTGACTTGGAACGGCAGTTGGCGGCACAGGCCGCGCGGTTGCAGGCGATGGCGGGCGCGGGGAATGTGGCGCAAGTGCCCGTGCCGGATGGCCCTGCTGCGACGGCGATAGCTGAGACTGCGATAGCTGAGACGGTGATAGCTGAGACTGCGGCGGTTGATCCGGTTCTGAATGAAGCGGGGCCGGGTGCGGCTGAAGCAGATGCGCCCGTTGTTGAAGCCAAAGTGGATGCAGCCGCGGGTGTGGAAGCTGTGAAGCCGATGACACCGTGGGATCGGGCAGCTGCTGCGCGTGGCGTCGCCGCGACACCCGCTGGGCCTGCGCCGGTGGTGTCGCAGATGCCTGCGGAGCCAAGTGTGGTCTCGCGGCTTGCGGATTGGTTAAAGGCGAATTGGGTTTACGCGGTGTCTGCCGCCTCGCTGGCTTTGGCCGGGGTGTTTTTTGTACAATATGGCATTGAAAACGGGCTGTTGCCGCCGGGGCTGCGGGTGCTTGCCGGGATTGGCTTTGGGCTGTGCCTGATTGCTGCCGGGGAATGGCTGCGGCGGCGGTCGGGGGATGGTGAGGATGTCTCGACCGCCTATCTGCCCTCGGTTTTCGCAGGCGCTGGGCTGGTGTCGGTGTTCGCCGCCGTGCTGTCGGCGCGGCTGATGTATGGGCTGATCGGGCCGCAGATGGCCTTCGCGGGGCTGGTGGCGACGGCGGTGCTGGCGTTGGTACTGGGCTGGTTCTATGGGCCTTTGCTGATCGCCGTCGGCCTGTTGGGCGCGTTTGCAGCCCCCTTTGTGGTGGCGGGCGGGGCCGAGGCGGCCCCTTGGCTTTATGGTTATTTCGCTTTGATCGCGGCTTTGGGGCTGGGGGTTGATACGCTGCGGCGCTGGGCTTGGGTCTCGGTGCTGGCGCTGGTGCTGGGCTATGCGGGCGGCTGGTTGTCGATGACGGCGGGCGCGGGGGCTTTGGGCTGGGTGGCGCTGTTGCTGGGGCTGGCGGTGATCTCGATTGCCATTCCAGAGCGCGGCTTGGTGCCACGGCAAGACGGGCCGTCTGTACTGATAGCGGGCATAATGGGCAAAGTGCGCCCCCCGTTCCCGGTGCTGCTGGCTGCAGGGGCGGCTTTGGCCTCGACACTGGGGCTGGTGTTGTTGGCGGGGGCCACGGGAGCCGAGGCGATGCTGGGTTTGGGCGGTCTTGCGCTGTTGACGTTGGCCTATGTTGTGTGGGCTGAGAAGGCCGAGGGGCTGGCCGATTTGGGCTTTGTGCCTGCGGTGGGGTTCTGGCTGATGCTGCTGCAGATTGGCTTGGCGCAGATGCCGATGTTCGGGGAGTTTCTGGGGGCGGCGGATCGCGGGCCAGAGGTGGCGGCGCCGATGACGATCACTTGGTTGGTGGGGATGGCGGCGCTGATCTCGGGCGCTTTTGCTTGGAGATCGCGGCAGGAGGGGGTGCTGTCCTTGCTGCACGGGGCGGCGGCGGCCTTGGTGGCTCCGGTTGCGGTGGCGATTTTGGCGCTGCTGTGGGTGCCAGAGCGGGTGATCGGGGCGTATCCGTGGGCGCTGCATGTGATGGCGGTGGCGGCTGGGATGGTCGGGCTGGCGGTGATGTTCGCGCGCGGACCCGATCGCAGGCGTCCGGCCTATGCCACGCTGTCGGCGCTGTCGCTGATCGCTTTGGCGCTGTTCCTGGTGACGACGCATACCGCTTTGACGCTGGCTTTGGCGCTGCTGGCGCTGGTTGCGGCTTGGTTGGATCGCCGGTTCAAGCTGCCCGAGATGGGCTGGTTCATTCAGGTGGCGGTGGCGGTTTTGGGCTATCGCTTGCTGGCTGATCCGGGGCTCGATTGGGCGTTTGAGGCACCTTTGCGGCAGGTGGTGCTGGCGTTTGGTGGGGTGATTGTGGCGTTGATCGCAGCGCTGCGGGTGCTGCCAGAGGAGCGGGTATTGCCGAAAGGCGTGCTTGAATCGGCGGCGGCGGGGTTGGGGGCTATTCTTGCCAACGTGTTGATCACGCGCTGGGTTTTGCCGGAAGGATCGTTCGGAAATTACGACACGTATTGGTCGATGAGCCTGAATGCGCTGCCGTGGCTGGTGCTGATGTTGATGCAGATTTACCGGGCACGTCTGGGCGGGGTGTTGCTGCGATTGCGGCAGGCGATTGCTGTGGTGGCGGGGTTGCTTGCTGCGGGCGCTTTGGCGCTGGCGGTGGGGCCGTTTAACCCGCTGTTCAGCTACTATGCCGAAGACGCGGGGGCTTTGGTGCTCGGGCCGCTGGTTTTGGACACTCTGCTGCTGGCCTATGGCTTGCCGGGGTTGATGCTGCTGGCGGCGGTGTGGAAGCTGCCGGGGCTGGGGCGGCGTTTGCGGTTGGGGTTCTTAGTGGTCGGGCTGGCCTTGCTGGCGCTATATCTTGGCCTTGAGATCCGACGGTTCTGGCAAGGCGATTGGCTCGGCGCGTCTGGCGTCGTGCAGGGCGAGCTTTACAGCTACACGCTCGCGCTGATGCTGCTGGGGGCGGGGCTGCTCTATCAGGCGATTGCGCGGCGTTCGGGGCTGCTCAGGCGGGTGGCGATGGCGGTGATAGGGCTGACGATTGCCAAGGTATTTTTGCTGGATGCGGCGGGGCTGACCGGGCTGACGCGGGTGGTCAGCTTCTTGGGCCTTGGGCTGTGCTTGGCGGGGCTCGCGTGGCTGAACCGCTGGGCGGGCGAGGTTTCAACGCAGGATCGGGATGCCTGAGGCGGTCTTGGCGCTATCCACAAGGCCATAGCGCAGGCCCCGGCCAATGCGATGGGCAAGCGTGGACCATGCTTTGGCGATCTCAGGCGGCAGTTCGTCGGTGAGGGTTTGGTCGAACAGCGCCAGCCACGGATCAAACATGCCGGGGCGGACATTGCCTGCGGCCTTATGCACCGCCATCGGATTGCCGTCATAGCCGCCCTCCAGCAGGATGGCATTGCGCCAAAATAGGGCGATTTTCGTCTCATGGGCAGGCCAGTCGCTGATGTGTGACGCGAAAATCGGGGCCAAGGCCTGATGGCTTCGCACGCCTGCATAGAAGACATGCACAACGGTTTCGATCTGGGCGGGCGAGATGGGAAAACGGGCGAGGGGAGAATTGGCGGGGGACATATCGGGCTCCTATCCGTCTAAGCTGAGGGTTTTCCAGCCGGGCCGCAATGCTGCGAGACGACGCAGGGCTTTGACCTTTCCGCGCGGGCTTTCTATAAGGCGCGGATGGACCGCATATTCGCACGCATAATTCGAATTATCGGCCCGGCGCTCTGAGCTTTCAGACGCCGGGAGTCTGGTGCGTTGCACCCCACCGATACCCCATTTCTATGGCCTGCGACCAAGGCCCCCCTTCCAAGGACTGCCGCGATGTGCGCTGATGTGACCTCTGCCGATTATTCCAACACCGTTTTCCTGCCCGAAACCGATTTCCCGATGCGGGCGGGCCTGCCTGCGCGCGAGCCGGATTGGCTGGCGCGCTGGGAGAAAATCGGGGTGTATGACCGTTTGCGGGAGAAGGCCGTGGCGGATGCCCGCACGCCGTTCACCCTGCATGACGGCCCGCCCTATGCCAACGGCCATCTGCACATCGGCCATGCGCTGAACAAGATCCTGAAGGATATGGTGGTGCGTTCGCAGCAGATGATGGGCAAGGACGCCCGCTATGTGCCGGGTTGGGATTGCCACGGTCTGCCGATCGAGTGGAAGATCGAGGAGCAATACCGCGCCAAGGGTCTGAACAAGGACGACGTTGACATCGTCGATTTCCGTCAGGAATGCCGTCGCTTTGCCGAGGGCTGGATCGACGTGCAACGCTCCGAGTTCAAACGCTTGGGTGTGACGGGGAAGTGGGAAAAGCCATATCTCACCATGGATTACCACGCCGAGGCGGTGATCGCGGATGAGTTCATGAAATTCGTCAGCAACGGGTCGTTGTATCAGGGATCGAAGCCGGTGATGTGGTCGCCGGTGGAGAAAACCGCGCTGGCCGAGGCGGAGATCGAGTATCACGATCATACGAGCCATACGGTTTGGGTGCGGTTTAAGGTTGAACCCAAAGCACATGTCATTCCCACGTCGGCAAGAGGGGCTGCGCCTACTACTGAAACCGAGGCTGAACACGATGCACGCGGTCCAAATTTTGTTGATGCCTCAGTGGTGATCTGGACAACAACGCCGTGGACCATCCCTCAAAACCGCGCGATCTCGTTCAGCGAGAGCATCGACTATTATCTATATGAAGTGGTTGGGATTGCCGAGAACAGCACAGCAAAGGTCGGTGAGAAACTCATTGTGGCGGCAAAGCTAGCTGAAGCGGTATTTTCTGCGGCAAAAGTGACAAATTGGTGCCCGGTTGCACGGGTTAATTCCGCAGTTCTAAAAGAGCTGTTTTGCCATCATCCTTATCGCGGTATTGAAGGCGGCAGACGCGAGTGGGACTATCCCGTTCCCTTACTCCCCGGCGATCATGTCACCGACGATGCAGGCACGGGGTTTGTTCATACCGCCCCGTCCCACGGCGATGATGACTATCAGATGGGCCTCAAGTTCAATCTGCCGATGACCTATAACGTCGAGGCGGATGGCTCTTACCGTCAAGACCTGCCGCTATTTGGCGGGCAGTTCATCATCAATGCCGAGGGCAAAGAGGGTGCTGCCAACGTCAGCAATATCAAGGCTCTGCACGCGCAGGGCGCTTTGCTGGCAAAGGGCAAGGTCAAGCATTCCTACCCGCACAGCTGGCGCTCGAAGGCTCCGGTGATCTACCGCAACACGCCGCAGTGGTTTGTTGCCATTGACAAGCCGCTCGACGATGGCATGTCGACCTATGGCGAGACGATCCGCAAACGGGCGCTGAACTCGATCAACCAGTTGGTGACCTGGACGCCGATTGCGGGGCGGAACCGTCTGCATTCTATGATCGAAGCGCGGCCAGATTGGGTGCTGTCGCGGCAACGCGCTTGGGGTGTGCCGCTGACCTGCTTTACCAAAGTCGGTGCGAAACCGACTGATGCGGACTTCCTGTTGCGCAATCAGGACGTGAATGCGCGCATCAAAGAGGCGTTCGAGGCTGAGGGCGCGGATGTTTGGTATGTGCAAGGTTTCAAGGAAAAGATGCTGCATGGCATCGTCGATCCGTCGCATTATAACCAAGTCTACGACGTGCTGGACGTTTGGTTTGATAGCGGCTCGACCCATGCTTTCGTGCTGCGCGACCGCGAGGATGGCAGCAGCGACGGCATTGCCGATCTTTATCTGGAAGGCACCGACCAGCATCGCGGCTGGTTCCATTCCTCGATGCTGCAAGCCTGCGGCACCAAGGGTCGCGCGCCGTATCGCGGCGTGCTGACGCATGGCTTTACGCTGGACGAGAAGGGCATGAAAATGTCCAAATCCGTCGGGAATACTGTTGCGCCACAAGCGGTGATTGACGAATACGGCGCGGATATCCTGCGGCTTTGGGTGGCGCTGTCGGATTACACGGTGGATCTGCGCATCGGTAAGGAGATCCTGAAAGGCGTGGCAGATAGCTACCGTCGCCTGCGCAATACGATGCGGTTTTTGCTGGGGAATTTGGCGGGGTTTTCTGAGGCCGAAAAGGTTGCTTACACCGATATGCCCGAGTTGGAGCAATGGGTTTTGCACCGTTTGGCGGAACTGGACGCCGAGGTGCGGGCCGGTTATGCGCGCTATGATTTCCAAGGCGTGTTCCAGAAGCTGTTCACCTTTGCCACCACCGACCTGTCGGCGATCTACTTCGATATCCGCAAGGATTGCCTGTATTGCGACCCGGTGGACAGTGTGCGCCGCCGTGCTGCGCGCACCGTTCTGGACATCGTGTTCCACCGTTTGACGACGTGGCTGGCCCCGGTTCTGGTGTTCACCATGGAGGAGGTTTGGCTGTGCCGCTTCCCCGGTGACGATAGCTCGGTGCATCTGGTGGATATGCCGGAGACGCCTGCGGAGTGGCTGAATCCGGTGCTGGCGGCGAAGTGGGACGGCATCCGCACCGTGCGCCGCGTGGTCACGGGGGCCTTGGAAGTGCAGCGCACGGCGAAGGTGATCGGGGCGAGCCTTGAGGCGGCTCCGGTCGTGCATGTCGCCGATACTGCGATCTTGGCGGCGTTGAAATCGCTGGATTTTGCCGAGTTGTGCATCACCTCTGATCTGCAACTGACCGCCGATCCCGAACCCGCCGAGGCGTTCCGTTTGCCCGATACGCCGGGCATCGGCGTGGTGTTTGAGCGGGCGGAGGGTGAGAAGTGTCAGCGTTGCTGGCGGATACTGCCGGATGTCGGCAGCCATAAGCACGCAGGCACCTGCAAGCGCTGTAACGACGCTTTGGGCTGATTGCAACGCCGCCCCGGACTTGATCCGGGGCCTCCGGTTTACCAAGCCGCCCCGGATCAAGTCCGGGGGGCTTGGGTTTTTGGGCTAAAACTTGATGCAAAAAAACGGGCAGAGGCTGAAACCTCTGCCCGCTCCAGTCGTCAGGGTCGTCTCAGGCGTGAAACGGCGCGAAATAGCCGGATTTCGGCTGGGCGGGCGCGCTGCGAGCGATCAAGCCCAGCACTTCACAACGGGTAAGGCCAATATCCTCCAGCAAATGATCATCGGCGCGGCGCAGCAGGCTGCCGATGGACTGACGCAAAGCGTGGCGCTGGCGCAGGGTGGCGAGGATGGAACGGATCATGGCGGACTCCTTCATGGTGCGGTTGGCATGGTGCAGTTTGATCGGACAGCTTCGTTTCGGATGAGCCTGTTTTGCCCGAATCCTTGACATAAGACAAACGCATAGAAATTATGCCTCCCATCGTATTTATAGATGGCAGCGCGCGATGATCCCCCTCGACAGCGATTTGATGCGGGCGTTTCTGGCGGTGGTGGATAACGGATCGGTGACGGCGGCGGCGGACCGGGTGGGGCGGACGCAATCGGCGGTGTCGATGCAGATCCGCAAGCTGGAGGAGAGTTTGGGGCAGCCGCTGTTCACCCGTCTGCCGCGTGGAGTGGCGCTGACGCCACGCGGCGCACAACTGCTGCCCTATGCGCGGCGTGTCACCAGTTTGCTGGAGGAGGCGGCGACGGCGCTGCGCGAGAAGCCGCTGGCGGGGCCGGTGCGGATTGGTATCCCGGATGAATATGCGGAAACGATTTTGCCGCGCGCTTTGGCCGCGTTTTCGGAGCGGCATCCGGGGGTAGAGGTGACGGTGCGCTGCGATTTCACCGCCCCGCAGCAGGCGGCGTTGGATGAGGATCATCTTGATCTGGCGGTGATTTATGACAGCAGCCATACTTCGGGCGATGAGGTGTTGTGTCTGGACCCGACGGTCTGGGTGACATCCATCGCGCATGCGCAGCATTTGCAACAGCCGGTGCCGGTGGGTGTGTATTTCAGGTCCGACTGGTGCCGGGATTTTGCTTTGCGGTCGTTGGATCAGCAGAGCATCCCGTGGCGGGCGGCGTTTGAATGTGACACTTCGGCAAGTCTGCGGGTGGCGGCGCGGACGGGGCTTGCGATCTCTCCCCTGTCGCGCAGCACGATCCCGCCGGGGTGCCGAGAGTTGACCAATGCCGACGGCTTTCCCATCGTCGACCGGGCGCGGGTGGTATTAAAGCGCAATCCGCGCGGCGGGTCTGCGGCGATTGAGGGGCTGGCAGAGATGTTGCGCGAGGCGTTTCGACCTTTGGCTTCGGGGGGTGTGATGGCGTGATACAGGCGGGGATGCAAAGCCCGTTGGGGCCGATCAGTGTGACCGAGGCGGGTGGTGTGATCACGGCACTGCACTGGCACACCGGGCCAGCGCCCGAGTCGCCACTTTTGATTGAGGCAATCCATCAGTTGACCGCCTATTTTGACCGCCGCCTGACCAGATTTGATCTGCCATTGGACTTTGGCCACGGCTTCTCAGAACAGGTGCGCCGCGCGATGGCAGCGATTCCCTATGGCGAGACGCGGCAGTACGGCGATCTTGCCAAAGAAATCGGTGCCCCTGCGCAGGCCATCGGGCAGGCGTGCGGCGCCAATCCGCTTCCGGTGCTGATCCCCTGCCACCGGATTCTGGCCGCCAAAGGCTTGGGTGGATTTTCGGCAAAGGGTGGGGTCGAGAGCAAAGTGTTCCTGCTGAAATTGGAGGGTGCTGCCAGTCTTCTAATTTGATTGGGCTTCTAATTTGATCGGGCCTGCTGATTTGATCGGGCCTGCTGATTTGAATACCTGATTGGACAGAGGTGCCTGTTGTACAAGGCAAAACTTGCCCCTAGTCTGTGGTGATGGTTAAGCTTTGCAGTGGAGAGACGCGACGATGGATGACGAAAAACAGCGCGTCAAACTGTTTGCCAAGCCGGGGCATTATTACAGCCCCGTTGGCAATCAGGCTGAACTTCAAAGCTTTTGGCAGTCAGAGCATCACGCCCGGCAGTATGACCGCGTCGATGCGCTGTTGGATTATGACGCGATGCGGGCGCTGTACGAAAAGATTGCGCCGCTGGTGGTGGCGTTCCCGATGAAGCCTTCCGATGGCTTCCGATATTACGGTCACAACACGCAATTCATGTATTACGACGCCGCTATCCTGTCGGCGATGCTGCGCTGGCTGAACCCGCGCCAGATCATTGAAATCGGCGCGGGGTATTCCTCGGCGGTGATGTTTGACACGTTGGACCGGACGCGCGATGCCAAGCTGGAAAAGTTCACCACGATCAACATCGACTTGACGCGCATCAAGGGTCTGAACCCGCCAGACAGTTCGTGTCTGATCGAAGCGCCGGTGCAATCGCTGCCGATGGACACCTTTGCGGCGCTGCAGGCGGGCGACATCCTGTTCATCGACTCGTCGCATGTGCTGAAAACCGGCAGCGATGTGCATTACGAATATATGCATATTCTGCCGGCGCTGAAATCGGGCGTGATCGTGCATATTCACGACATTTTCTATCCATTCGAGTATCCAGAACGGTGGGTGTTTAACGACAACAGATCGTGGAACGAGGTCTATCTGGTGGATGCTATGCTGACCCATGGCAATGCCTATGAAGTGCTGTTGTTCAACGATGCGGTGCTGCAAAAGCTTGGACCCAGCCTGAAAGCCACGGGGGATATGTTTGAGCGGTTTGAGCAGGTGAAAACCAAGCAGATGGAGCGTAATAACGGCTCGATATGGCTGAGAAAACGATAGGTCCAGTCCACGCAGGGCTTGCCTATTCATGACCGCTCTGTAACGGTTTGGTGACACTTACAGGCGGGATTGAACTTGAGCTTTGCCATTCTGCTGGCCGTTCTCGGCTCGGCTTTCCTGCACGCGCTTTGGAACGCACTGATCAAAACCGGAACCTCGCGGATGGGGGCGATGATCATCCTGTCGATTGGCGAAGTGCCGATTGGGTTGGCGGTTGCCAGTTTCTGCCCGCTGCCCGCGCCCGAGGTGTGGAAATGGGTGCTGATGGCGGGGTGCGCGCATTTCTTCTACAAGTCGTTTCTGACCTATGCCTATGAGCATGGCGATCTTTCGCGCGTCTACCCGATTGCGCGCGGGTCGGCCCCGTTGATCGTGGCGCTGTTGGGGCCGGTGCTGGCGATGCTGTGGCCAACAGCGATGCCAGCCGATGCGCTGACGTTGCATGAATATGCCGGGATCTTCGTGCTGGGCATGGGGATTTTGCTGATGGCGCAGGGGATCTTTTCGAACGGCGAAAGCCGCAAGATGCTGCCGTTTGCGCTGGGGTCGGCCTGCGCCACTGCCAGCTATACCTTGCTTGACGGCCATGGCGCGCGGGTGGCGGGCGATGCGATTGCCTATGTTGCGTGGGTTTTTGTGGCTGACGGGTTGATGTTTGCGACCGGGATGCTGGCCTATCGGGGCCTTGATGTGTTGCCGCGCGACCGCAAGGCTTGGGGCGTCGGCATGATCGCTGCTGCCGCGTCTTATGGGGCGTATGGCGTGTCGGTCTGGGCGATGACGAAAGCGCCGATTGCGGTGGTGGCGGCGGTGCGCGAAACCTCGATCCTGTTCGCGGTGCTGATCGGCTGGCTGGCGTTTGGCGAGCGGATGACCAAGGGCAAGGCGATCGCGTCGGCGGTGATTGTGGGTGGAGTGATCCTGACGCGGCTGTGAAAGTCTTCCCCGCTGGGAGTGACTTGTGTTAAAGGCGTATTTTCTGGCCGTTTTCTACCACATATTGTGGTTTCTTCGTTATGATGCGGAAGGCACGCTGAAATCAATGCGTCGCGCGGTCCGGCACGATCTGTTGCACGATCCCGGCCAAACACAGATACAAAGACGTGATCACCAAGCCCCAATGCGCCAATGATCCTTCGGCGAAGTTCATCCAAGCCGCCCAGCCTGCAAAGATCACCCAAGCCAGTGACATTGGCAAAGTCACCCAGCGCCAGCGTTTGGTGCGGGTGGGGTGGACGAATTTCAGCCGCAGGAACATCGTCACGGTCAACAGGATCACCGCGATCAGGATCACCCACTGCGAGGGGGCGACAGCAAACAGCACCAGCACCACCATATTCCAACAGGCCGGAAAGCCCGAGAACGACTTATCTTTGGTTTTCATCCGGGTATCGGCGAAATAGATCACCGAGCCGTAGCAGATTGCGATGATCGCGAGCCAGCCGGTCCAGCCATCCAGCATGCCGGATTTGAACAACGCATAGGCCGGAATAAACACATAGGTCAGGTAATCGACGATCAGATCCATCAACACGCCGTCGTAGATCGGGAAGTTGTTGGGCGTGTCGTAGCGCCGCGCGAGGGGGCCGTCGATGCCATCGACGAACAGCGCCACCACCAACCACAGGAACATCACTCGCCAGTTGCCTTCAACCGCAGCGAGCATCGCGAACATCGAAAGCACCGCGCCAGAGGCGGTCAGCAGGTGGACGGAAAGGGCTTTAAGACGAATATCCATACGTTGTGATCGCTCAAATCGGGATTCGGGGCAAGGGTTGGGGGGCAGTTCAGGCGCGGGGATGCGCTTTTTCGTAAACTTCCATCAGGCGGGCGGCATCGACAGCCGTATAGGCTTGGGTGGTGGAGAGCGAGGCATGGCCCAGAAGCTCCTGTATTGCGCGCAAATCTCCGCCTGCCGAAAGCAGATGGGTGGCAAAGCTGTGGCGCATCGCATGCGGGGTGGCGGTGGCGGGCAGGCCCAGTTGCAGGCGGGATTTCTCCATCACCAAGGCGATCAGGCGGGGGTTCAAGGGGCCGCCACGCGCGCCGCGAAACAAAGGTTCGGTGCGGGTCAGATCATAGGGGCAGAGGCGGGCATAGTCGGCCAAGGCATCACGGGTGATGGGCAGGGTGGGCACAAGGCGCTCTTTGCCGCCCTTGCCGATGATGCGCAGGGTATCGGGCAAAGGATGTGCGGCCCCGGTCAGGCCCAACGCCTCGGATATGCGCAGGCCGCAGCCGTAAAGCAGCGTCAGCACGGCAATGTCGCGGGCGGCGATCCAATCGGTCCGCGATTGCGCGCCGACTTGGGCGATCATATCGCGCGCACCATCGACGGTCAGCGGGCGCGGCAGTTTGCGGCGGAACTTTGGGCTGCGCTGGGAAAGTACGGCAGTTGCATCTATGTTTTCACGGTCGGTGACCCAAGCGATGAAGTTTTTCACCGCGGAAAGCTCGCGGGCCAAACTGCGAGATGAGAGTTTACGGTCACGCTCATACTGCATCCATGAGCGGAGGTCGGATTGATCGACGTTTGCGATGGCTTTCAGACCTTCAGATTCGCCATGATGGATGGCGAGGAAGGCGAGAAACCCTGTCACATCATGCGCATAGGCTGTCAGCGTATTTACGGCCACCGCATCCAATGCGCGCAAGTGATCCAGCCAACGCGCCAGCGCGTCGCGTTGCGCGGGCGGGATGGCAAGGCTGTTCACGACAACCAGCGCCGCATGGTGCGTTCAAACACGCCCGCGAAGAACGCCAGAAGGTCGGTGCCATGGGTGGGTTTGAATTGATGCGGATCTTCGGCACCCAAAACCAGCATGCCGGGCAGACGGCCCTTGCCGAAATCGAGTTTCATCAGCGCTTCGGACCGCACCCAGCCTGCGCGTTCACCATAAAGTGCGTCGGATTGTGGCAGCACTTGCCGCAACACCACGGGGCGCAGCGGCACATTGCGCCCGCCCGAGATGTATTCGCCAACGAACCCCGGCGCTGCGACATAAAGCACATCGCCCAGTTTGCGCAGGGCGGGGTCTTCAGCGTCTTGCACCGATTCCAGCACTAAGCGCACGCAATCTACCCGGAGGGTGCCTGCGACATCGGAGGCGAGGGTCTTGAGAAACTCCTCAAAGCTAAGCGGGTCCATCATCTGCAAAATCGCGCGATGCACTTGGTTGGTGCCCGCGAGATTTTCATAGGCCGCTGCAATCACCGTGCGGTGGGTGTCTTCAAGGCGGTCCAGCCGCCCCTCAAGACGCTCCATCGCAATGCCGCGCAGATCGACGATATTGCTGCCCATCAAGCGCTCATTCGCGCCGATCAGGGCGTTCATCACATCGCGGTCTTCCAGCAGAACCTCGGGTTCCGCGAGGATTTTGTCGCGCAGTTCCTGGTCGATCATCGTATTGGCCTCAAATTCCCACCATTTCGGCAGGTTTACATTTTGCAACCTTTTAACATGGTTCGGAGCATAGGTGCCACTGTTTTGACTGGAGAAGCGGGTGTCTGCTAGGCTCGGTCAAAATACGGGGGAATACTATGTGGATTGGTCGCTGGCTTGCCGTGGTTTTCTTGATGGGCTGTGTTGGGACACCGGATGGCCCGCCACGCGGGAACGGTCGCTATCTTATGGCTGCGACAAGTATGATGCACCATTCTGAGGAAGGTCTTGCCGCCGCTCTCAAGGAGAACAAAGCCATTTTCGGCGGTGGTGAGGGCTGCACGCAGCGCGTTGGGGAAAATTTTGTGCATAGGATTGAGGCCTTTGCCGAGAAAGGCAAACCGATCACGTCGCTGAAAGGCATGGAATGGAGCCATTGGGGCGAGCAGAACGGCGAGCCAAAGACGATTGGCTATGTCGCCATCATTGCCGGGGACGGCGAGGGGCGAGTCGCTTTGACGGATGTTAGCGTCTTGGAAACAAGAGACGAGCGGCTGTTTCTGCTGCCAGAGGGGGTATTCGATCAAGCAGTGAAACTCATCTTCGCCAAGTTGAACGGGCCGAATTGTCCGTTTGAAAACTAGGTAAGCTGGGCCGCCAGCAAGGGCGGCCCAATCTTGACAGATTTACAGAATCTTCTGCCCGGTTTTCGCCCAGTCTTTTTCAAACTGCGCAAGGCCCGCGTCGGTCAGCGGGTGGTTGGCGAGTGCTTTGATCACCGAAGGTGGGGCGGTGATCACGTCGGCACCGACCAAGGCGGCTTGGGTGACATGGTTCACCGTGCGGATCGAGGCCGCGAGGATCTGGGTTTCAAAGCCGTAGTTGTCATAGACTTGCCGGATGTCGGAAATCAGCTCCATCCCGTCGAGGTTGATGTCATCCAGACGACCGACGAAAGGCGAGATGAAGGTCGCCCCGGCTTTGGCGGCGATCAGGGCTTGGTTGACGCTGAAACACAGGGTGACGTTGACCATTTTACCTTCGCCGGACAACACCTTGCAAGCTTTCAGGCCATCCCAGGTCAGCGGCACTTTGACGGTGATGTTTGGTGCGATTTCGGCCAGTTTGCGGCCTTCGGCAATCATTTCATCTGCGGTCATCGCCACCACTTCTGCGGAAACCGGGCCCGTGACAATGCTGCAAATCTCGCGGGTGACTTCCAGAATATCGCGGCCGGATTTCAGGATGATGGACGGGTTTGTGGTGACGCCATCCACCATACCAAGATCGTTCAGTTCCTTGATGGCCGCGACATCGGCGGTATCTACGAAGAATTTCATCGGCGTATCCTCAGGGTGGGTTGCGACTGCTTAGGTGGGGGTTTACCTCAAAACGGCGCGATAAGGAAAGAGTGGATGCTGGCCGAGCGGGTCTATCAGCCGGGGGATTTGGTCGGCGTGCTGACCACCGAGCCTTTGGGCCGTCTGTTGGATTATAAAGCACCCGAGGGCGGATGTGGAGATGGCGATTTCGTCGAAGTGCCGCTGGGGCCGCGCAAAGTCATTGGCGTGGTGTGGGGGGCGGGCGAGGGCAAGTTTGATCCGGCGCGTATTCGTAGCATCTACCGCGTGCTGGATGCAGCGCCGATGCGGGCCGAGTTGCGGTCGTTTTTGACGCGGGCGTCCGAGTATACGTTGACGCCGATGGCTGCAATGCTGCGACTGGCGACGCGCGCGCCGGGGCTGGGCAATCCGCCGTCGATGAAGAAGACCTATGTTTTGGGGCCGGTGATCCCCAATCAGATGACCGAGGCGCGGTTTCGGGTGGTTGAGGCGCTCAGGCGGTTTGGAAGTTCGCCCGTGACTTTGGGGGAATTGGCGGAAGAAGCGGCTTGTGGGCCTGCGGTGGTCAAGGGGCTGGTGAAGCTGGGGGTGGTGTTGGAGCAGGACGCACCACGCGATCTGCCCTATCCAGCCCTGAACCCTGTGACGAATACGCGGTTGGCAGGGGATCAGGTTAGTGCCGGGGATGCCTTGGTCGCCTTGGTCGCGCAGGGGGGATATTCAGGGACGCTGTTGAAGGGCGTCACGGGGTCGGGCAAGACCGAGGTGTATCTCGAGGCCGTGGCGGAATGTCTGCGCAAGGGGCGGCAGGCCTTGGTCTTGCTGCCCGAGATTTCGCTGACGGCGGATTTTCTGAGCCGTGTGCAGGCCCGGTTTGGCGCGCGGCCTGCGGAGTGGCACTCGGGCGTGACGATGACCGAGCGGCGGCGGTTGTGGCGGATGGTGGGGCAGGGCGAGGCTTCGTTTGTGGTCGGTGCGCGCTCGGCCCTGTTCCTGCCGTTCCGCGATCTGGGGTTGATCGTGGTCGATGAGGAACACGACACTTCATATAAGCAGGAAGAAGGTGTGTTCTATAACGCCCGCGATATGGCGGTGTTGCGGGCGGCGATCGTGGGGGCTCCGATTGTTTTGGCGAGCGCTACGCCTTGTCTTGAGACTTGGGCGAATGTTGAGGCGGGCAAATATGGCCGCCTCGATTTGGGCGCGCGGTTTGGCGCGGCGGAACTGCCGGATATGCAGGCGATTGACATGCGCGCGCAAAAGCTGGCCGCCAACGCGTGGATTTCGCCGAAGCTGGCGGCGGAGATTAAAGTGCGGATTGAGCGGAAAGAGCAGTCGTTGCTGTTCCTGAACAGGCGGGGGTTTGCGCCGATCACCCTGTGCCGCGCTTGCGGCCATCAGGTTGGCTGCGACGATTGCGACGCGCGGATGGTGGAGCATCGGTTTTTGAACCGTTTGCAGTGCCATCAATGTGGGGCGACCAAACCGATCCCGACCGAATGTCCGGCCTGTAAGGTTGAGGGCAAGATGGCTCCGGTTGGTCCCGGTGTTGAAAGGCTGGCGGAAGAAGTGGTGGCTTTGTTCCCCGATGCCCGCGTCGCGGTGCTGTCGTCGGATCTGTTCGGATCAGCGCGCGCGTTGAAAGAGCAGATCGTGGCGATTGCCGAGGGGGCTGCGGATATCATTATCGGCACGCAGATTGTGGCCAAGGGGCATAACTTTCCGCTGTTGACGCTGGTGGGGGTAATTGATGCGGATTTGGGTTTACAGGGGTCGGATTTGCGCGCCGCTGAACGCACGTTCCAACTGATGCGGCAGGTGGCGGGGCGGGCTGGCCGCGCCGATAAGCCCGGCACCGCGCTGTTGCAGACCTTTCAGCCAGAGCATCCGGTGATCCGCGCGATTTTGGGCGGCGATGAGGAGGCGTTTTGGCGGGCGGAGGCGACCGAGCGGCGCATGGCGGGCGTGCCGCCCTATGGCCGGATGGCGGGAATTATCCTGTCGTCGCCGGATGTGGCACAGGTGTTTGAGTTTGGCGCGGAACTCGCCCGCCGCGATGGGCCGTTGCGCAAAGTGGGTGCGCAGGTTTATGGGCCAGCGCCTGCTCCGGTTGCACGGGTACGGGGGCGGCATCGGGTGCGGCTGTTGATCAAGGCGGAAAAGACCGCGCCCTTGCAGGTGGCGATTGCCGAATGGGTCGGCCAGTTCAAACTGCCGAACAATCTGCGGCTTTCCATCGACATTGACCCGCAAAGCTTTTACTAGGCGCGCAACCTTAGAACGGATAGCCCAATGCCCACCTACACCGCTTTGACCACCCTGATGGGCGAAGACGCCGCCAATGCTTTGGCCGAAGCCATCGAGAAGATGGAACAGGAACCCACCGGGGTTGGCGTGTTTGAGATCGAGGACGACTCGGGGCTGTGGGAAGTTGGGGCGTATTTTCTTGAAGCCCCGTCAGAGGCTGTGCTGGAACTGCTGGCGATGGCCTTTAATGCCAAACCCTTTGTCCTCTCGGAGCTGCCCGAAATCGACTGGGTTGCCAAAGTGCGCCGCGAACTCTCGCCAGTCGAGGCGGGGCGGTTCTTCGTTTATGGCAGTCATGATGCCGACAAGGTGCCTGCCGACAAGATCGCGCTGCAAATTGAGGCGACGGTGGCGTTTGGCACCGGCCATCATGGCACCACCTTGGGCTGCTTGCGGGCGTTTGATCGGCTGTATGGTGAAGGCTTCCGCCCCGCTAAGGTCGCGGATATCGGTTGCGGCACGGCCGTGCTGGCTTTGGCTGCGGCTGCGGTGCTGCCCGATGCTTTGGTTATCGCCAGCGATATCGACGAAGTTGCCGTTGACGTGGCCGAAGCCAATGTTGCGATCAACCATATGGAAGGCCGGATTGAGACGATGGAGGCCGCCGGTTTCGCGCATCCGCGTCTGGCCGAAGCCGCGCCCTATGATCTGGTGTTTGCCAATATCCTGAAAGGCCCGCTGGTCGAACTTGCGCCGGACATGGCCAAGCATCTGGCGCAAAACGGCCTGATCATTCTGTCAGGTCTGTTGGTGGTTCAGGCCGAGGCTATTACCGCCGCCTATGTTGCCAATGGTTTCACCCCGCAGGCCCGCGAAGATCTGGGTGAGTGGTCGTGTCTGGTGATGCGGCGGAACTAAGACGGTTAACGCAAGATTAACGGCGAAATGACGGCAAACTTTGCGTGTCGCCTAAATTTTGCCATAATCTGCGCGTAAGTTATGAAAAGGTGGGGGCCAGTGAATACGGAGTTATTCGGATGGCCGACCCGAATCTGGTGGATTTTTACAATAATGTCGCGCGCTTTGAGAAAAAGCGCGCCAAAGGCTATGGCTTTTATCCCGCCGGAACGCTCGGGCGCTCCTACTTCAACCCTCCTGCGCTCAAACGCCGCTCGTATCTGCTGCCGCTGCTGTTAGTGCTTTGCGCAGGCATCGGTCTGAAGGGGATGATTTATCAATCGGTTGGTGCGAAATCTTATGACCAGCGCGTGCAGGCTTTGCAGGTTGGCGAAGGCTTTGATCGCTTGGGTGGTTGGCTGATGCAGGCTGACCCAGCGACGGTGTTTGTCGCAGGCAAAATCAACGAAGGTCTGCAAGCCTTCAAATAGCTCGTATTTAAGCGAGCCATTTTTAGCACCAAAGCAGGCGGGCCACGGCGGCCTTGCCTGCGTTTTTTATTTGTTCAACACCACAAACGCAAAGGGTCGACGCCACACGGCACCGACCCTTTTTACATCCGATAAGATCAGTCCGCCGCGCATGGACTGATCTGATTTCAGATCAATCCAAAAGCAGTTAACGACCGATCAATTCCACATCACCACGGCACAGACCGATATCGTCAAGCTCACGGTCAGACAGTTTGCCCAGAGCGCGACGCGTGATCCGTGCATCATTCCAAGCAGCGAAGCTGTTCGCGAACGTCGAGACGACCTGAACAGAACGGAAAATCGAGATGGCACCAAACGGCGCCGCGCGGGACGACTCATAGGCGGCCATAGCGGTTATCCTTTACAAACTTTTGTACCCGAACAGCACCATGCTTCCGGTGGGACGTATTTAGCTATGCTTAAATGCGCGCGCAACGGACACGCAAGCAGGTCTGCATTGCGCCCATTGCATAGCCATCCGCCACAATTCTGCCGTTATTTTATAGGCGGTTTGGAAACAACGCGTATTTTGGTCGTGTTTCGCAGAAGGAATGTCGCTTTAGCGCAGCTGCATAATCTGCGGTTGTTCTCGCGGCAAGATTTAATTGCCCCTTGGCGGATGTTCTCTTTTCGTGCTAATTCTGTCCAAAGCAGAAAATCTGCGAAAAACCAAAAGAAAAAGGGGCGGGGATGCGGGTTTTGGGAATCGACCCCGGTTTGCGCAACCTCGGCTGGGGGGTGATTGATGTGGTGGGCTCGAAACTTACCCATGTCGCGAATGGCATTTGCCACTCGGCCCCCGGCGAAGGTGACGGCGATCTGGCGCAAAGATTGTTCTCATTGCACAGCCAGTTGACCGAAGTCTTGCGGCAATACGCCCCCGATGCGGCGGCGGTGGAGCATACGTTTGTGAACAAGGATGCGGTGGCGACGCTGAAGCTGGGGCAGGCGCGTGGCATTGCCTTGTTGGTGCCCGCGCAGTTTGGCCTGACGGTGGGCGAATATGCCCCGAATGCGGTGAAGAAAACCGTGGTGGGGGTGGGCCATGCCGACAAGGGCCAGGTCGATCATATGGTGCGGGTGCAACTGCCGGGCGTGAAGATTGCGGGGCCAGATGCGGCGGATGCGCTGGCGATTGCGATCTGCCACGCGCATCATCTGCAAAGCGCGGGCCGTTTGCAGGCGGCGATGAAAAGGGCAGTTGGATGATCGGGAAGCTTTCGGGGCGGCTGGATTGGCGCGGGTCGGATCAGGTGCTGATCGACGTGCGCGGGGTTGGCTATATCGTCTATGTCAACGACCGCACCTTGGCCGCGATGCCCTCGGTGGGTGAGGCGGTGTCTTTGTATACCGATCTGCTGGTGCGCGAGGATCTGCTGCAACTGTTTGGATTCGCGACACTTCTGGATAAGGAATGGCACAAGCTGCTGACGACCGTGCAGGGCGTTGGGGCCAAGGCCGCGATGGCGATCATGGGGACGTTGGGCGCCGATGGCGTGGCGCGGGCGCTGACTTTGGGCGACCAGCGGGCGATACAAGCGGCTCCGGGCGTGGGGCCGAAACTGGCGCAGCGGGTGATACTGGAGTTGAAATCGAAAGCCCCGTCTATCATGGCGATGGGGGCAAATCTGGCGGTCGCGGCGGAAGCCGATGAAAGTGTTTTGGAACCTGTGACGCCGATGGCCCCACGCAAAGTGGTGGCACCAACACTTGCGCAAAATCGCGCGGGCTTTGCGGCGGACGCTTTGTCGGCGCTGGTGAATTTGGGCTACGCGCATGGCGAGGCGGCGCAGGCGATCTCCACTATTGCGGTGGAACAACCCGAGGTTGACACCGCCACGTTGATCCGGGCGGCGTTGAAACTGCTGGCTCCGAAGGCGCGCTGATGCAATCTGACCCCGATCTGCGCCCCGAAGCTTTGCCCGAAGACCTTGACCGCGCCCTGCGCCCGCAGGTTTTGGAGGATTTCGTCGGCCAACAAGAGGCCCGTGCCAACCTGCGGGTATTTATCGAATCCGCGAAAATCCGTGGCGAGTCGATGGATCACACGCTGTTTCACGGCCCGCCGGGGTTGGGGAAAACCACCCTTGCGCAGATCATGGCGCGCGAATTGGGGGTGGGGTTTCGGATGACCTCCGGCCCGGTGCTGGCGAAACCCGGTGATCTGGCGGCGATCCTGACCAATCTTGAACCGCGCGATGTGCTGTTCATTGACGAGATTCACCGGCTGTCTCCGGTTGTCGAGGAGGTGTTGTATCCGGCGATGGAAGATTTCGCGCTCGATCTGGTGATCGGCGAAGGCCCTGCGGCGCGCACCGTGCGGATTGAGTTGCAGCCGTTCACGCTGGTAGGTGCGACGACCCGGCTGGGGTTGCTGACGACGCCCCTCAGGGATCGGTTCGGGATACCGATGCGGTTGCAGTTTTACACCGAGGATGAGTTGGATTTGATCGTGACCCGTGGCGCGCGGCTGTTGGGGATTCCGTCTGACCCGGAAGGCACGCGAGAGATTGCCAAGCGTGCGCGGGGGACGCCTCGGATCGCGGGGCGGCTGTTGCGGCGGGTGGTGGATTTTGTCACCGTCGAAGGCGATGGTCGGCTGACCCGCGCGATTGCGGACCGGGCGCTGACCCGGCTCGGGGTTGATGAGATCGGGTTGGATGGTGCGGATCGGCGGTATCTGATGCTGCTGGCCGAGCATTACGGCGGCGGGCCTGTTGGGGTTGAGACGATTGCGGCGGCCTTATCCGAGGCAAGGGATGCGGTGGAGGAGGTGATCGAGCCCTATTTGCTCCAGCAGGGGTTGCTGCAACGGACCCCGCGCGGGCGGATGTTGGCGGCGCGGGCTTGGCGGCATTTGGGGTTGGAGGCACCGCGTCCTGCGGGCCAGTCGGATTTGTTTGAAGGCTAATGTCCACGCGTGGACAAGGGTTTGGTTTATATGGAATCAAGGGCTTGCAGGTAGGCGTTCAGGGATTGTTAAGCTTTGACGCGTGACGCTGGGGGATGCCTAAGAGCCTCCGGCGGGAGTATTTAGGCCAATGTGAAACGGGCAGATTGAGGCTCTTTGGTCATCCTCTCTGCTAAAATATCCAGAGCGGAATACTCATATTCCGCTTAGCCGGAGGCGCATGTCTCAACCCGATCAGCCTTGCAGGATTGAGCATGGCACCTAGCCGCGCTATCGGAGGGGCGTAAGATGGAGGCCTTTATGACACCCGAACAGGTTCAGATGTTTTTCACCAGGGCGGACGGCAGCTATCTGTTCGCGCGTTGGGGTAGACCGATTGTGCCTGTGGTGTTTGGGGTCGAGGCGGAGACTCTGAGTGTTATGAAGGGGGCGATTGAGGCGGTGGTGACGCTCGCCAGCCATAAGATGGCCGAGCATGACCCGGAACTGGGCGCGAACCTGATGGTGTTCTTCTTTCGCGACTGGGCGGAGTTGCCGCAGGTGCCGAACCTTGAGCGGTTGGTGCCGGATTTGGGGCCGTTGTGTGATCGGCTTGAACTGGCGGGGGCCAATCAGTATCGGTTTTTCCGCTTTGATCCCGATGGCGCGATCAAGGCGAGTTTCGTGTTTTTGCGGATGGATGATCATCTGGCCGCGATCGCGGCAGAGGATTTGGCTTTGGCGCAGGCGGCACAGGTGATTTTGCTGTGGTCGGATAAGGCGTTTGTTGAGGTGTCGCCGTTGGCGCGTATCGAGGATCGGGTGATTTTGCGCCCCAATGTGGCGGGGATCATCCGGGCGGGCTATGCGCGGCATATGCCGGTGGTGGCGCGGGATGCGTCACATGCGTTCCGGCTGGCGGCGCGGCTGTGAAAGAGGCGGATCTTTACCCGGACCTGAAAGCTTATCTTGAGGCTCAGGGCTATGTGGTGAAGGGTGAAGTTGGCGCTTGCGATATTCTGGCGCGGCGCGGCGTTGAACCTGCGGTGGTGGTTGAGATGAAGCTGTCGTTTAGCCTCGCGCTGGTGATGCAGGGGGTAGCGCGTCAAGCGATGTTTGACGATGTCTATCTGGCGGTTCCGGTGACGGAAAAGGGCTGGAAGCTGCGCTATAAGGATATTGTGGCTTTGTGTCGGCGGCTGGGGCTCGGGCTTTTGGCGGTGAAACCGGGGCAGGTGGAGGCGCATCTGGACCCCGCGCCGTATAGCCCGCGCAAGAATACCATCAGGGCGGGGCGGTTGTTGCGCGAGTTTGAGCGGCGGGTGGGCGATCCGAATTTGGGCGGTACGACGGGCATCAAGCGGGTGACGGCGTATCGGCAGGATGCTTTGCGGTGTTTGCTGGCGATGCAGGCGGGGGCGGTGAAACCCGCCGCCATCGCCAAAGCCGCTGGTGTGGCGCGGGCTGGTGATATTTTGCGTGCCGATCATTATGGCTGGTTTGAGCGGGTCTCCACCGGGATTTACGCTTTGACGCCGCAGGGGCAGGTGGCGATTGTGGCGGAGGCTGCCGAGATTGCGCGGCTGGATTGCGCAAGAGTGGGGGGGCAAGATGCATCAGTTTGATTTGCGGGTGTATTATGAGGACACTGACCTTGCGGGCGTGGTTTATTACGCCAATTACCTGAAGTTCATCGAGCGCGGTCGGTCGGAGTGGGTGCGGGCTTTGGGGGTGGATCAAATCGCGCTGAAAGCCGATCAGGGGCTGGTGTTTGCGGTGTGCCGGGTGGAGGCGGATTATTTGCGGCCTGCCAAATTTGATGATGAATTGGCGGTGACGACGCAATGTCTGGCGGTTTCGGGCGCGCGGATTGAACTGCGGCAGCAGGTTTTGCGCGGGGGCGAGCGGTTGTTTGTGGCGCATATTACATTGGTGTGTCTGACCGATGCGGGCCACCCTGCGCGTATTCCGGCGGATATGCGCGCTAAGCTGTTGCCTGCGCTGCATTAAAGCCGCGCGTCAAATTTAGGCACCTGTTCACGCAACCCAGCTTTAGGGGCGGTTTGTTGCCAAGATCGCGCCATTGTGTTGGCAATAGGGTTCAATTCTTGTTAAGATTAGGGCAATAGGCGGCCAAAGAGCCCCGATAACAAGAGCAGGCGTTATGAACACTGAAGCCGTCGGTATGGCGCAAGAGATTGATTTCTCTATGCTCGCCCTATTTTTTCGCGCAACCCTCACGGTGAAACTCGTGATGATGTGCCTGATTGTGATGTCGTTTTGGTCATGGTCGATCATCATTCAGAAACACATTATGTTTCGCAAATCACGCGGCGAGGCGACTGTGTTTGACCGCGAGTTCTGGTCGGGCGAGCCGTTGGACGGGCTGTTCGAGAAGATCGGCGGCGATCCGCAGGGGCCGTCTGAGAAGATTTTTGCAGCCGGGATGCTGGAGTGGCGACGCTCGCACCGGCAGGATGGCGGCTTGATCGCGGGCGCGCAGGCGCGGATTGACCGGGCGATGGACGTGGCGATTGCGCGCGAGGCCGGGGTGCTGAACAAGGGGCTCAGCTTCCTTGCCACCGTGGGGGCGACAGCGCCGTTCATCGGGTTGTTCGGCACCGTGTATGGCATCATGCACGCGTTTACCCAGATTGCGGCGACGAAGAATACCGATCTTGCGACGGTCGCGCCGGGGATTGCCGAGGCTTTGATGGCGACCGGGATCGGTCTGGTTGCGGCTATCCCGGCGGTGATTTTCTATAACAAGCTGAATGCGGACAGCGAGCATATCACCAGCGGGTATGAGGCGTTTGCCGATGAGTTTGCGACGATCCTGTCGCGCCAGTTGGACGCCTGATATGGCCGCGGGGGTTGTCAAGAAATCTGGCGGCGGCGGGCGCAGGCGGCGGCGGGGTTCCTCGGCGGCGATGGCCGATATCAACATCACGCCGTTTGTCGATGTGATGCTGGTGTTGCTGATCATCTTCATGGTGACCGCGCCGATGCTGACGGTTGGGGTGCCTTTGGAGTTGCCGAAGACGGCTGCGACCAGCTTGCCGACCGAGCAAGAGGAGCCGTTGACGGTGTCGATCACTGCTGAGGGCGTGCTGATGATCCAGACCTCGGAAGTCGCCGATGCCGATCTGATCAAGAAGTTGCAAGCGATTGCGACGACACGCAAATCCGACAAGATTTTCCTGCGGGCCGATGGGGCGCTGCCTTACACCCGCGTGGCGGAGGTGATGGGGGCACTGTCGGCGGGCGGGTTCAGCAACATTGGGCTTGTGACCGATGCGGGCGGGCCGAAGATGGACGGCAACTAGCGCGCGATGGACAAAAGCCAGATCCTTTCCGGTATCGGCCATGCGGTCGTCATCACCTGGGTGGTGCTGGGCGATTGGCTGTTTGCGCCGCGCGAGCTGCCGCCACCGGAGTCGGTGCAGGTGTCGATGGTGTCGGAATCGGATTTGAAGGCGATGCAGGATGCGGCGGCTAAATCCGTCAAGCCGAAGGCGGATAAGCCCGAGGTGAAGCCTGCCGCCAAGCCTGCGCCCAAACCACAGGTCGAAGCGCCTGCTCCGGTCGAGCCTGAGGTGGCGGTGGCCGAACCGAGCCCGGTGGAACCCGCGCAGCCATCGCCCGATATTCCGGTGGCCGTCGATCCGCAGCCGAATGAAGCGCCGCCAGTTGTCGCCCCGATTGCCGAGGCAGAACAGCCGATCCCGGTGCCGTTGAGCACCGTAAAGCCAAAGCCCCGGTCCTCAACTAAGATCACCGATATGCCGATGGTCAGCCCGGAGAAAACCCCGGAGGTGGCCGATCAGACCACGCCCGAGGTGACGGATCAGCCGACCAATCAGCCTGTGGTCGAAGAACAAAAGCCCGCCGCAGCGCCGGAAGACGCCGCAGCACAGACTGCGCCGGATGCGGTGGCAACGGATGCGCCGGAACTGGCCCCGACCGCCAGCGTGCGCCCGCGGACCCGGCCGGACAAGCCTGTGGTCGAAACCCCGGTGGAAGACCCACAGGTGGCGCTGGATGCGCAGGCGGAGAAGGATGCCAAGGCCGAGGCTGAAAAGCAGGCCAAGGCGGATGAAAAGGCGGCGAAGAAGGCTCAAGAGAAGGCTGACGCGCAGGCCAAGGCCGATGCAGAGGCGACACAGGCGGCGGTTGATGCGGCTTTGGCGGCTGAAGTTTCGGATGCGCCCGTGCAGGATGGCGGGCAGACCGATATTCCCGAAGGTCCGCCGATGACGGCGGGCGAAAAGGATGGGCTGCGTGTCTCGATTAACCAATGTTGGAACATCGGCACGCTTTCGACGGCTGCGCAGCGGATCAAGCTGACCTTGCGTGTTGAGATGAAGGAAGATGGCACGCCGGATAGCAATGGCATCACCATGACCACCTTCTCGGGCGGCGATGAAGCTGCGGCGGTCCAAGCCTTTGATGCGGCCCGTCGTGCAGTGATCCGAGGCGTCAAGGGCTGTGGTGGCAAGGCTGGCTACGATCTCGACCCCGCCAAATACAGCGAGTGGAATGTGATGAACCTGAATTTCGACGCCAGCGGCATGAGGCTGAGATGATCACCCAAATTTTCCCCTGCAAACCCCGCGCAGAACCCGCACAGTCACAAGGCCAGAGCAGGCCACATAATTCGCCCTTGAAAAACGAGGACAAGATGCGCCCTTTCAAAACCCTGGCTGCCGCACTGCTGATCGGGCTTTGCAGCCTGACCACAGCCGCCCATGCCGAGATCACCATCGACATCAACTCTCCGGTGATCGAACCGATGCCCTTCGCGGTGCCTGACTTTATCGACGAGGGCGGGGCGGGGGAGCTTGCTGCGAATATCTCTCGGGTGGTGGCTGCGGACCTTGCTGGCACGGGGCTGTTTATTGAGACCCCGAAGGATGCTTATATCAGCCGCGTCACCTCATTCGACGCGCCGATTTCCTACCCCGATTGGCAGGCGATCAACACCCAAGCCTTGATCACCGGGGCGGTGCAGGCGGGGGGCGACCGGATTGTGGTGAAGTTCCGGCTGTTTGACGTGGCCTCGGGGCAGCCGTTGGGCGAGGGGCTGCAATTTGCGGGCACTCCGGGCAGTTGGCGGCGGATGGCGCATAAGGTGGCGGATGCGGTGTATTCTCGGATCACTGGCGAGGGGCCGTATTTCGACAGCCGGGTGGTTTATGTCGCCGAAAGTGGGCCGAAGAACCAACGCCAGAAGCGGCTGGGCGTGATGGATTATGACGGCGCGAATGTGAAATATCTGACCGATAGCAGCAGCATTGTGCTCGCCCCCCGGTTCTCGCCCTCGGGCGACCGGATTTTGTTTACGTCCTATGCCTCGGGCTTTCCGGCGATTTATCTGATGGATGTGGGGTCACTGAAAACCCGCAATCTGGGCGAAGTGCCCGGCACGATGACCTTCGCGCCGCGGTTCAGCCCGGATGGCAACACCGTGGTGTTCAGTCTGGAAAAGGGCGGCAATAGTGACATTTACTCGATGGATATCAACTCGGGCGCGATGAGCCAGTTGACCAATGCGCCGTCGATTGAAACCTCGCCCAGCTTTAGCCCGGATGGCTCGAAAATCGTGTTTGAGTCGGATCGCTCCGGCACCCAGCAGATCTATATGATGGGCGCAGGCGGCGGCGAAGGTGAGCGGATTTCCAACGGCAAGGGCCGCTATTCGACCCCGGTGTGGAGCCCGCGCGGCGATATGATCGCGTTTACCAAGCAGAACGAGGGCCGCTTCCACATAGGCGCGATGCTGACCGATGGTTCTGAGGAGCGTCTGCTGACGGCGTCTTTTCTGGATGAAGGCCCGACCTGGGCCCCGAATGGCCGGGTGATCATGTTCACTCGCGAGGGTGCTGGCGCGGGTGGTCAGGCAGGCTTGATGTCGGTGGATGTGTCGGGGCGGAACCTGAAGGCGATCCCGACCGAAGGCCCGGCCTCTGACCCGTCTTGGTCGCCGATGCTGCCGTAATTCTTAATGCGCCACTGATTCCCATGGCGGCGCAAAGCTGATATAACGGGCGCAATCGAGCCCATAAGAAAAGGATAACCCCTGATGACTTTGCTTCCGAAAGCCCTGCTGATCGTTGCCGCCCTTGGTTTGGCTGCCTGTAACAACCCCGACCGCTATAAAAACGGCACGGGTGCCGATGGTATGAACACTGGTGCAGGCTCTGGCATCAACACCAATGGTCTGGGCGACCCGAGCAATCCACGCTCGATCGCTTATTTCAACCAATCGGTGGGCGACCGCGTGCTATTCCCGGTGGATCAATCGACGCTGACGCCGGAAGCGCGTGGCGTGTTGGCGGGGCAAGCCTCGTGGCTGGCGACCAATGGCGATTACGCGATCATCATCGAAGGCCATGCCGATGAGCAGGGCACCCGCGAGTATAACCTTGCGTTGGGCGCGCGTCGTGCGGCTTCTGTGCAGGATTTCCTGATCAGCCAGGGCGTGTCGGCCAGCCGGATGCGGACGATTTCCTACGGCAAAGAGCGCCCGATTGAGGTCTGCTCTGACGAGGGCTGCTATTCGAAAAACCGCCGCGCTGTGACAGTGTTGTCGATGGGAACCGCAGCCTAGTTCCGGCGCTTAATGTGACGACTTGAACTGATGGGGGCTTGCCGCAGGGCGGGTCCCAACTTGAAACGGAGACTGATCTGATGCGTTGGCTGGTTCTGTGTCTTGCTCTGCTCCCTTTGCCTGCGGTTGCGCAGGACAAGGCGCAGACCCTTGCGGATCTGAAGGCCGAGTTGGGCCAGTTGTCGGCGCAGTTCAACGCCTTGAAGGCCGAGCTGGTGCAATCGGGGGCGGCTTCGACCGGCGCTGCGGGTGGTGACGCTTTGCAGCGGATGGATGCGATGGAGGCCGAGCTGACGCGGGTGACCGCGAAGGCAGAGGAAATCGAGATGAAGCTGAACCGGGTGGTCAGCGATGGCACCAACCGGATCGGTGATATCGAGTTCCGGCTGTGCGAGCAGACCGAGGGTTGCGATCCGTCGAATATCCCGGAAACTCCGGTTTTGGGTGGCGATACGGGCGGAAATTCTGCGGCGGCTCCGGCTCCGGCTCCGGCGGCTGCTGCGGCTGATCCGGCCCCGGCCGCCGCGACAGATACGACGGCGGCAGATGCGCCGGAATTGGCAATGGGCGAGAAGAACGATTTTGACCGGGCCAAGGCGGTGCTCGGTCAAGGTGACTTTCGCGGCGCCGCGGACCTCTTTGCGACCTTTACGCAATCCTATCCTGGCAGCCCGTTAAGCGAGGAAGCCAATTTCAACCGCGGCGAGGCTTTGACCAAGCTGGATGATACTGCCAACGCGGCGCGGGCCTATCTGGAGGCGTTTTCGGGTAAACCGGATGGGCCGTTTGCGGCGGAATCGCTGCTGAAGCTGGGGCAGGCCTTGGGCGTATTGGGCCAGACCCCGGATGCTTGTGTCACCTTGGCCGAGGTTGGCAACCGCTTTCCGGGCACCATTCATGCCACCAATGCGCAGGTCTCGATGCAGGGGCTGGGGTGTCCGTAAGCGGACCAGCCTCTGACTTAGAAACGCGCCTGCTGAACGAAGTCGCGCAAAGCTATGCGTGGCGAGACCCTGCACCGCAGGTGGTGGGGGTGATGGTTTCGGGCGGCGGCGATTCGATGGCGCTGCTGCATTTGATGCACAGGGCCGGGGCCTTGCGCGGCTGGCGGGTGGAAGCGATCACTGTAGATCACGGGTTGCGCGCCGAGGCGGCGGCAGAGGCCGCGATGGTGGCGCAAGTTTGCGCCGGGCTTGCGATTGCGCATCAGACAAGTGTCTGGGATCATGGTGAAATCGCGGGAAATCTGATGGATCAGGCCCGCCGCGCCCGCTACAAACTGGTGGCTGATTGGGCGCATCAACGTGATATTGCCGATGTGGTTTTGGGTCATACCTCCGACGATCAAGCTGAAACCTTTCTGATGGGGCTGGCGCGGAAAGCTGGTTTGGACGGGCTTTCCGGGATGCGGGTGGCTTGGCCAGAGCATGGCATTGGCTGGTTGCGCCCGCTGCTGTCGGTGACGCGGGACGATTTGCGGCAGTATCTGCGGGCGCAGGGTTTGGCTTGGGTGGAAGACCCGAGTAATGACGATGAGGGCTTTGCCCGCGTGAAGGCGCGCCGTGTGCTACAGGCGCTGCGCCCTTTGGGAATTACTGCGGCGACGTTGGCGGGGGTCAGCGATAATCTTGCTATGGCGCGCGGGGCGATCGGCTGGCAACTCGCCAACACGGCGCGGATGGTCTCGCAGACGGCGGCGGGATCATTGAGCTTTTCGCGTGACGGATATCTTGCGCTGCCGATGGAAATTCAACGCCGCCTGTTGATTGCCGCACTGCGCTGGACTTCGGGCGTCGCATATCCGCCGCGCGAAAGCGGGCTGATGGCAGTGCAATGGGCGATTGCTGCGCAAAAAGATGCTACCCTTGGCGGCGTGCGCTTTAAGGCCAAGACCGATACGATCCAGATTTTACGCGAGGCGAAGGCGGTGCAAAGCCTTGCCTGTCCGACCACGCAACTGTGGGACAACCGCTGGCACCTGACCGGCCCACATGCCCCCAATCTGAGCATCCGGGCGCTTGGCACCGCAGGTCTGGCCGCCTGCAACGACTGGCGCAGCGTTGGCCATCCCCGCGATGCGCTGCTGGTCACCCCGGCAATCTGGCGCGGTGATGCGCTTATTGCCGCACCCCTGGCCGGATTTTCCAATGATTGGTGCGCGAATTGCAGCCCCAGCTTCGCTTCCTTTGTCTTATCGCATTGAACCCGCGCGACTTATCTCTATCTTGAGACTAACCGCCGAAATTGGCCCCAAACGGGCCTCCCGGCCAATCAAACGGAGAAGTTCGTGGGTAACGCACGAAACATTGCATTCTGGGTCGTTCTCTTTCTGCTGATCCTTGCCCTTTTTCAAATGTTCAACACCGGGGCGGGCACGTCTTCCTCGACAAACGTGCCTTATTCTGAATTTATTCAGCGGGTTGACGCCGGAGAAGTTGCCTCGGCAACGCTGGATGGCGAAAGCGTGATCGTGAAGAGCAAGGATGGCACCAGCTACGCCACCATCGCGCCGAATGATCCGATGCTGACAGATCGGTTGCTGGCCAAGGGCGTCGAAGTGCGCGCGAAAAGCCAACAGCAATCCGGCATCCTGTCGCTGATGTCGGTCTGGTTGCCGTTCATCGTGCTGATCGGGGTGTGGATTTTCTTCATGAACCGGATGCAGGGCGGCGGCAAAGGCGGCGCGATGGGCTTTGGTAAATCGCGCGCCAAACTGCTGACCGAAAAGCAGGGCCGGGTGACGTTTGACGATGTGGCGGGCATTGATGAGGCGAAAGAGGAGTTGGAGGAGATCGTTGAATTCCTGCGCAACCCGCAGAAATTCTCGCGTCTTGGCGGCAAAATTCCGAAAGGCGCGCTGCTGGTTGGCCCTCCGGGTACGGGTAAGACCTTGCTTGCCCGCGCTATTGCTGGGGAAGCTGGCGTGCCGTTCTTCTCAATCTCTGGTTCGGATTTTGTTGAGATGTTCGTCGGCGTTGGCGCGTCTCGCGTCCGCGATATGTTTGAACAGGCGAAGAAAAATGCGCCCTGCATCGTGTTTATCGACGAGATCGACGCTGTGGGTCGTGCGCGTGGTGTCGGCGTCGGCGGCGGTAATGATGAACGTGAGCAGACCCTCAACCAGTTGCTGGTTGAGATGGACGGTTTTGACGCGAATGAAGGCGTGATCATCGTTGCTGCCACAAACCGCAAAGACGTGCTGGACCCGGCTTTGCTGCGCCCCGGACGGTTTGACCGCACCATCCATGTGCCGCACCCTGATATCAAAGGCCGTGAGAAAATCCTGTCGGTGCATGCGCGCAAAGTGCCGTCGGGCCCGGATGTTGATCTGCGGGTGATCGCGCGTGGCACGCCCGGTTTTTCTGGCGCTGATTTGGCAAACCTTGTCAACGAGGCGGCGTTGCTGGCCGCCCGCGTTGGCCGCCGCTTTGTCACCATGTCTGACTTTGAAAATGCCAAAGACAAGGTGATGATGGGGGCCGAGCGCCGCTCGATGGTGCTGACCGATGAGCAGAAAGAGCACACCGCGTATCATGAGGCGGGGCACGCGATTGTCGGCATGGCTTTGCCGAAATGCGATCCGGTTTATAAGGCGACGATCATCCCGCGCGGTGGCGCTTTGGGTATGGTGGTGAGCTTGCCCGAGATTGATCGGCTGAACTGGCACAAGGATGAGTGCAAGCAGAAGATCGCGATGACGATGGCCGGCAAAGCTGCCGAGATTATGAAATGGGGCGAAGATACCGTGTCGAACGGGCCTTCGGGCGATATTCAGCAAGCCTCGGGTCTGGCGCGCGCGATGGTGATGCGTTGGGGTATGTCGGATGCGGTTGGCAACATCGACTATGCCGAAGCGCATGAGGGTTATCAGGGCAAAACCGCCGGGCTTTCGGTGTCGGCTGAGACGAAAATGCTGATCGAGCAAGAAGTTAAGGGCCTGATCGACGAGGGCTACGAGACCGCGCGCCGCATCCTGACCGAGCAGGCCGAAGGCTTTGAACGGTTGGCGAAGGGGCTGTTGGAATATGAAACCCTGACTGGTGAGGAAATCCGCAAAGTGGTGGCTGGCGACGTGCCGAGTGCGGTCGATGACGGTATGGGCGACGGACCAAGTGGTGGTTCTGGCGTGATTGCAATCCCGAAAACCCGGGCACGCAAGCCGAAAGCGTTGCCTCCTGCGGCACCGGAGCCCTCTGCGTGAGCGCAAGCGATCAAGACTGGAGCCCCGAAACATACGCCAGGTTTCGGGGTTTGCGTTTGCGGCCCGCACTGGATTTGCTGGCGCAGGTCGGGGAATTGCCTGAGGGCGAGGTGGTTGACCTTGGCTGCGGAGATGGTGCGGTTGCGGCTGACCTGATCCTGCGATTTCCGGGGCGTCGTCTGCACGGCGTCGATAATTCGCAAGCCATGCTGGCTGAAGCGGAAAATTTGCGGCTTTATGGCCGTCTGACCCGCGCGGACATCGAACTTTGGCAACCTTTCAATGCGCCCGCGCTGATCTATTCAAACGCGGCGCTGCAATGGGTCGCCGACCATCCCAAACTGATGCCACGTCTGGCGGGCTATCTGGCCCCCGGTGGCGTGCTGGCGGTGCAGATGCCGCGGCAGTTCAAAGCCGCCTCGCATCGGTTTTTGCGCGATATTGCCGGGTCGATGTTCCCTGACCGCTTTGATTTCTCGAAAGAAACCTCGCCCTGCGCCAAGGCTGAGGACTATCACGCGCTGCTCTCGCCCTTTGGGGCGGTTGAGGCTTGGGAAACCGAATATATCCAACGGTTAGAGCCGACCATCGCGATGCATCCGGTGCGGGCTTTCACCGAAAGCACCGCGATGCGGCCGATTGTCGAAAAGCTGTCGCAAGCGGAACGCGCCAGCTTCTGCGCCGCCTATGAAGCCAGCCTTTCCGCCGCTTATCCGCTGCAAAAGGATGGCGCGGTGCTGTTCCCGTTCAAGCGGGTGTTTTTCACGCTAAAGGTTTAAGATGCCAGCACTTATCCCCACCGAATTTTACGGCACCATCACATGGATCGGTCGTGTGGCAGACCGCGATGCAGCGTTGGAAAGCGCGCCCATAAACGAGATTTTCGCGGGCTTCGACGGCCCGGAAGGCGAGGCGCATGGTGGCATCAACCGTCCCGCCTGTAGCCGAGTGGCGGCGCTTTATAAACGCAACCATCTCATCCGCAACACACGGCAATTCGCGGTGATGGCGGCGGAAGATCTGGCGCAGATCGCGGCGAAGATGGGGCTGGAAACCCTGGACCCCGCACTGCTGGGCACCAGCCTTGTGATCGCAGGCATCCCGGATTTCAGCCGTCTGCCGCCCTCGTCGCGCTTGCAGGCGACAGGCGGCGCGACCCTTGTGGTCGATATGGAAAACCGCCCCTGCACCTTGCCCGCCCGCCCGATTGAGAACACTCATCCGGGGTACGGCAAAGCCTTCAAACCCGCGGCGCAGGGCCTGCGCGGGATCACCGCTTGGGTGGAAGCCGAGGGCACCCTTCGCTTGGGCGCAAAGATGCGGCTGTTCATCCCGGATCAACCGATTTGGGCGCAACTGGGCGGTGCTAGGGACGGCAAGACCCTAATCTAAAGAAAGAAATCGCCCACCACCAGCACGCTGACGTTCTTGACCAGAATGGCGAAATCTGCCGTCAGATCGCCGTTTAGATCGCCGCTGACGATCACGTCATTGCCCGATGTCGCGTAATGCACCAGACCCAGTCTGTGATCAAACGCGGCGGTGCCGATGAAGGTAAAGGCCTGATCTGTGCCGCCCGGCACCGCATCCATGCCGCGCAGGTCAATGTGATCGGCCTCGATGTGGTGAAAGTCAAACACCGTGTCACGGCCTGCCAGCGCGATGGTCGAACTTGGAGCGGTTTGGAACACAAAGCGATCCGCGCCTGCTCCGCCATAAAGTCGATCTGCCCCAAGACCACCCACCAGCACATCGTTGCCATCACCGCCCGCGAGCAGATCATTGCCCTGCTCGCCCAGCAGAGAATCATTGCCCGCGCCGCCATATCCATCATCGACGCCGCCGCCCAGAATCAGCGCATCATCACCCAGACCGCCGTAAAAGCTGTTGTCATTGCCGCCAAAGCTGACCGCCGTTTTGACCGTATCCGTAAGACGGTCTGCCAAGTTTGACCCAATAATGTCGCTAAAGCCGCCAATGATATCCCCCTGCGCATCGCCGCCCGCGCCTGTCGTGGTGGTGCCATAGGTCAACGCCACGATCACGCCCGCAACCGAGCCGTAATAGGACAGCGTATCATTGCCATCCGCGCCGCCAAACATCACATCCGCGCCCGCGCCGCCGTTGATCAGATCGCGCCCGCCGCCGCCGTTCAGGCTATCCGCGCCAGTGCCGCCGTAAAGCCAGTCATTGCCCTGATCGCCGTTGATTGCGTCATCGCCCGCGCCGCCTAAAATCGAGTCGTTGCCTTCAAATCCCGAGATTGTGTCGTTGCCACCCGGCCCGGTGGCTGCGGCGTCGCCATATAGAATGTTCGCAACCTCATTGCCTTGGATGAAATCCGCACTGTTGGCGCCACGCACATTCTCTATCAGGCCGTTGATCACCAAACGATGGCCTTGCCCCGCTACAGGGTCGAACCGTGCCGAGGCTTGGGTCGAGACGCCATTGATACTCCAGTAGCCGAGCCGGATATCAGTGCCCACCGGGTAGCTGCCGCCAACCACCAGCCAATCCAGCCCGATGCCATCATCGCTGAGGGTGACGGTTGTGGTGGTTGGGGCAAGAATATCGGCGTTGTAAATGGTATTGGTCATGGAAAACTCCTGTGAAAAGGCGATCTAAGCGGGCAGTGCAATCAAAGCAGATAAAAAATCGTCGCTGAACTGATCCAAGGTTAAGCCAAGCGTGGCTTTCGCTCAAGCGTTGCGTTGGACAAAGCGAATGACAAATGCCGTCAGGTCGTGCGGAATATATATTCCGATATGGAATTTTTCCTCCACCGGCCCCGCACTTTCCGATCGGAAACCTAAGCTGGCGAATTTGGATGGGAAGAAGTCGGAAAAGCGCGTTTGAATTGCCGTTTTCTCCGCTATCACGTCGCCAACGGGACAGTCCGTGCCCCTTGGGAGAATGAAATGGCCTTCAAAACCGACATCGAGATTGCCCGCGAAGCCAAGAAGTTGCCGATCATGGAGATTGGCGCGAAACTTGGCATCCCGTCCGAGCATCTGCTGCCCTACGGTCATGACAAAGCCAAGGTGAGCCAAGAGTTCATCAAATCTTTGGCAGATCGCCCGGATGGCAAGCTGATTTTGGTGACCGCGATCAACCCGACGCCTGCTGGCGAAGGTAAGACCACCACCACCGTCGGCTTGGGTGATGGCCTGAACCGCATCGGCAAAAAGGCTGTGGTTTGTATCCGTGAAGCGTCGCTGGGGCCGAACTTTGGAATGAAGGGGGGTGCTGCCGGTGGCGGTTACTCCCAGGTCGTTCCGATGGAAGAAATGAACCTGCATTTCACCGGCGACTTCCACGCGATCACTTCGGCCCACAACCTGCTGTCGGCGATGATCGACAACCACATCTACTGGGGCAACAGCCTTGAGATCGACGCCCGCCGCATCGTCTGGCGTCGCGTGATGGACATGAATGACCGTGCGTTGCGCGATATCGTGGTTAACTTGGGTGGCGTGTCGAACGGCTTCCCGCGTCAGACCGGCTTTGATATCACCGTGGCTTCGGAAGTCATGGCGATCCTGTGCCTTTCCAATGACTTGGAAGATTTGGAAAAACGTCTCGGCGATATCGTTGTCGCGTACACCCGCGCCAAAACCCCGATCTACTGCCGCGATATCAAGGCCGACGGCGCGATGACCGTTCTCTTGAAAGACGCGATGCAGCCGAATATTGTGCAGACGTTGGAAAACAACCCGGCCTTCGTGCATGGCGGTCCGTTTGCCAACATCGCCCATGGTTGTAACTCGGTTATCGCCACAAAAACCGCGCTGAAACTTGGCGAGTATGTGGTGACCGAAGCGGGCTTCGGTGCTGACTTGGGCGCGGAGAAATTCTTCGACATCAAATGCCGCAAGGCTGGTTTGAAGCCTTCGGCTGCGGTGATCGTGGCAACTGTGCGCGCGATGAAGATGAACGGCGGCGTGGCCAAGGCTGATCTGGGTGCGGAAAACGTTGAAGCGGTGAAGAAAGGTTGCCCGAATTTGGGCCGCCACATCGGCAACGTCAAAGGCTTTGGCGTGCCGGTTGTGGTCGCGATCAACCACTTCTTCAGCGACACCGATGCCGAGATTGCAGCCGTGAAAGCCTATGTCGCCGAGCAGGGCGCAGAGGCGATCTTGTGCAAACATTGGGCTTTGGGGTCGGAAGGCATCGAAGAACTGGCGCATAAAGTTGTGCAAATGGCCGAGTCTGGTGCGGCCAACTTCGCACCTTTGTATCCCGATGACATGCCTTTGTTCCAAAAGCTGGAAACCATCGCCAAACGGATCTATCACGCCGATGCGGTGATCGCCGACAAGTCGATCCGCGACCAGTTGCGGGTTTGGGAAGCGGCGGGCTACGGCCATCTGCCGATCTGCGTGGCGAAGACCCAGTACAGCTTCACCACCGATCCGACCGTGCGCGGCGCGCCGACCGGCCATACCGTGCCCGTGCGTGAAGTGCGGCTGTCGGCGGGCGCTGGCTTCGTCGTCGCGATCTGCGGTGAGATCATGACCATGCCGGGTCTGCCGAAAGTGCCGTCCGCCGAAGTGATCCGTCTGAACGCGGATGGCAACGTCGAAGGGCTGTTCTAAACCGCCCCGAAAACGGCTGGGGCCATTCGTCACCTTGCCTTTGGGCGGCATCGGAATTAACTCCGTGTCAGCCCAAAGGAGAGCGCGATGAAGGCCCCCGCTGATTGCCATTCTATGCAGGAACTCCGCGTGCAAATTGATCTTCTGGATGCAGAGATCGTGGCGAAACTGGCGGCGCGTGCGGGCTATATCGACCGCGCCATTGCGTTGAAACAGATCGAACACTTGCCCGCGCGGATCGAAGACCGGGTCGAGCAGGTGGTCGAACGCGTGCGGGCGCGGGCCTTGGTCGAAGGCTTGGACCCTGCGCTGACGGAAGACCTTTGGCGGCGGTTGATCGAATGGTCGATTGCCCGAGAGGAACAGGTTCTGGGGCCGAATAGCCCCTGAAAGGGCGGTATGACGGCGACGCTGATTGACGGAAAAGCCATCGCGGCGCGGATGCGGGGCGAAACCTTGCTGGAAGCGCAGGCTTTGACGGATGCGGGCTGGACGCCGAAACTGGTGTCGATCTCGGTGGGCGATGTGGCTGCGGCGGAGTTGTATGTGCGCAACCAGCAACGGCAGGCGCAGGATGCGGGCGTCGGGTTTGAGGCGCGGAATTACCCTGAAAGCATTTCGCTGGAACAGCTTATCGGCGTTTTGGCGGGCCTGAACGCTGATCCGCGCGTCAATGGCATCATCATTCAGCGGCCCTTGCCCGGCCATATCCCGGTGAAGGCGCTGCAAAAGGCGGTGCATCCGCTGAAGGATGTCGAGGGGATGCACCCCGCTAGCATTGGCAATATCGTCTATAACGATCTGGCGCTTGGCCCCTGCACGGCAGTGGCTGCGGTGGAGATTCTGAAAACCCTGCCGCTGAAGTTGGAGGGCTTGGATGTCTGCGTCATTGGCCACTCTGAAATCGTCGGCAAACCGATTGCTTTCCTGATGATGGGGCTGGGCGCAACTGTCACCGTTTGCCACCACATGACCCGTCAAGTCGCCGTCCACAGCCGTGCCGCCGATGCGGTGTTTGTTGCGGTGGGCAAGCCGGGGCTTGTCACCGGAGCGATGCTGAAACCCGGCTCAGCACTGATCGACATTGGCATCAACCGGGTCGATGGCAAAACCGTCGGCGATGCGGATTTTGAAAGCTGCCGATCCGTGGCAGGCTGGATCACCCCGGTGCCCGGTGGTGTTGGCCCGGTGACCGTCGCCACATTGATGAAAAACGCCGTTCTGGCGACCCGGATGCAAATGGACCATTATCGCAGCGCCTTCGCGGCTGCGAGCTAGGAGAATAACATGACCGCTACAGTGATCGACGGCAAAGTTTTTGCAGCCAAAGTGCGTGCGCAAGTGCAGGCGCATGTCGCCAAATTGCGCGAAAGCCACGGCATCCAGCCGGGCCTCGCGGTGGTTCTGGTCGGCGAAGACCCCGCATCGCAGGTTTACGTGCGCAACAAACACGCCTCGACCATTGAGGTCGGAATGGCATCTTTCGAACATCGCTTGGCTGCGGACACCTCTGAGGCTGATCTGCTGGCCCTGGTCAATTCCTTGAACGCCGATCCGAAAGTTCACGCCATTCTCGTGCAGTTGCCGCTGCCTGCTCATCTGAATTCTGAACTGATCATCAACACGATTGATCCGGCGAAGGATGTCGATGGCTTTCATATTTCCAATGTTGGCCTCTTGGGCACCGGGCAAAAGAGCATGGTGCCCTGCACCCCGCTCGGCTGCCTGATGATGCTGCGCGACCATCATGGCAGCCTCGCGGGTCTGAATGCGGTGGTGGTGGGCCGCTCCAACATCGTTGGCAAACCGATGGCGCAGCTGCTTTTGGGCGACAGCTGCACCGTCACCATCGCGCATTCCCGCACCAAAGATCTTGCCGCTGTCTGCCGGGGCGCGGATATTCTGGTCGCCGCCGTCGGTCGCCCGGAAATGATCACCGGAGATTACGTAAAGCCCGGAGCCACGGTGATCGACGTGGGTATCAACCGCATTGAGCGCGATGGCAAAAACAAGCTGGTGGGCGACGTGCATTACGAATCAGCCGCGAAAGTCGCGGGCGCGATCACCCCGGTTCCGGGTGGTGTCGGCCCGATGACCATCGCTTGCCTGCTCGCCAATGCCCTTACGGCATGTTGCCGCGTCAATGGCCTTCCCGAACCCGACGGTTTGACCGCCTGATACCCGTATAGCGTTGTTAAAACGCAGCAGTTGTCCATTTGGATAGTTGAAATGATTGCCACAATCCAAACCAGTCGCTAAGCACTGCCGCAGTAACCAGTAACGCGCCAGAGGCCCATGTCGGCGTTCGCCCATAGATTTAAGCAAGAAATAAGCTCTGGCGTGTCCCTTATGTTTTGGGCAGGCCTGATCCTATTCGTCGCCATGACCGGGCCGTTTGGCACCTACGCGGCCTATAGTTTTGGCCAGCGTTTGCTGGCGGTAGCACCCCTGTTGGCGGCGTTTATGCTGGTGGGGGTGGTGATCCGCGCGCTGGTGTTCAGCACGCTGCCGCCGTGGCGGTTTCGCTGGGCCTCGGCGCTGAATGCGGGCCTTGCCAGCCTGATCATCGCGCCGATGCTGGATCATTTTTTGCACCAGATCCCGCCGACCGACACCGTCAGCTATCCCGGTTTGGGTGAGTTGATGCTGCTGGTGTTTTCGCTGTCGCTGGGGCTGTCGTCGTTGCGCCGTACGGTCGCGTCAGACTTTGACCCGCCGCCTGCCGCGCCCGAACCCGCGACGGCGACGGAACCAGAACTCGAAGCGCCACGTCTGCCCCGGCTGCTGCAGCGGCTGGAGATGGACGCGCCCGGCGCTTTGTGGTCGATTTCGGTGCGCGATCACTATGTCGATGTGCAGTCCAACTCTGGCATCACCAGCCTTCTGATGCGGTTCAGCGATGCGATGGCCGAGACGGCTCCGGTTGAGGGCGCGCAAATCCACCGCTCGCATTGGGTGGCATGGGAGGCGGTGCAGGGGGTCGAGCGCGACGGTGCCAAGCTGTTCATGGTGCTGGAGGGCGGCAATCGTCTGCCGGTCTCAAAGAACCACCGTGAAAAACTGGTGGCGCGCGGCTTGCTGTAGGGCCTGGCGCGTGACAGGTTTTGATAGCAACCTACTTATCAAAAAACGCGTTCTAGCCTTTGCGAGAAGCCGCGATTTTCGATTAAATCCAAACCTGACACGCTTTAGCGCGGCATCGGCAGGGGCAGGGCGGTTTTGCCAATCGCCACTGCGCGGGCTTGTGGTTGCATCAGCGCGGTCAGCGCCGGATCATGGCTCCACAACCCGCCTGTGTAGCTGCCATAGGCGGGTAGGATCACGCGCACTTCGTCCAGCAAAAAACAGCGCCGCACTTGGCCTGCCAGCCGCAGCTTTGGGTGATAATGGCCTGAAATCTCGGGCGTTTGCGCCGTGGCGATATGGCGAAAGGCCAGCGGCCCGATCTTCAGTTCCGCCCGGTGACTGCCGCCCAAAGCAAATGGGCCCGCGTCATGGTTGCCCTCAATCCAGACCCAATCGCGCCCCGCCATCAACCGGGTCAGCCAAAGCTGATCGGCGGGGTCCATCGCTTCGGCGGCACGCAGATCATCAAAACTGTCGCCCAGACAGATCACCACCCGCGCCCCGGTCGCCTCCAGATCATCATCCAGCCGTTGTAGCGTATCGCGGGTCTCGAAGGGTGGCAGCAGCGCACCGCCGCGCCGCGCAAGGCGTTCCGACTTGCCGAAATGCAGGTCAGACACCACCAACAGCCGTTCGGCAGGCCAATGCAACGCCCCGGAAGGCAGGGCGTGCAGATCAGCCGAGGCAAGCGAAAACCGATACATGGCCGCAGCTTTGCCCTGTGCTGGCAAGGTTGACAAGACCTGGCCGCATCCCGTGGCAACGCCGGCGCGCGGGCTCGATGCCCGCCAAGCTGGCCGCTGTTTCAGGTCAACCCCGCATCCCGCATCAGTTGCACTGCCGCATCTTCCGCCAAACGCTCGCGGCCCTTGCCGTCAACCGGAACCTTGCCCATCTCCAAAAACAGCGGCGCGGCAAGCGGCGAGGGGCGCTCCAGCCGGACATGATCCACCCTATCGCCGATCCGCTGCAACATCGCCTCCAACCGCCCGAAATCAACCAGCCCGCGCATCGCCGCATCCTTGGTGATCGCCAGCATCAGATGGCCCGCGTCATATTTGCGCAGCGTGTCATAAAGGATATCCGACGAAAACGTCGCCTGCCGCCCGGATTTGCGCCGGCCCTGATGGCTGCGCTCGATCAGCCCGGCGATGATCGCCACATTGCGGAAGGTGCGCTTCATCACCGCATTGCCGCCCAGCCAACCCTCCAGATCGGCGCGCAAGCTGGCACGGTCAAGCAACGCCGCCGGATCACGCACCTCTGTCAGCCCCCAGATCATCGTGGCATAATCGGTGGCGACAAAGCCCAAAGGGTGCAGTCCCTGATCCTCCATGCGTTTGGTCAGCAAAAGGCCCAAGGTCTGCTGCGCATTGCGCCCCGCGAAACCATACAAAACCAGATGCTGCCGTGCCTCATAGCCAAAGGTTTCCACCAGCAGCCGCCCCGGCTGCGGCAGCTGCGAGACCTCACGCTGCAAGGCCAGCCAATGCGCGGTGTGGCTGGGCAGATCGGGCCATTCCCCCTGCTGGAAAATCTGCAAAATCCGCTCGGACAGTTGCGTCGAGGTGGCGAATTTCGTCCCCGAGAACACCGCCACTTTCGGATCACGCCCCGGTTGCCGCGTCACCTCTACCGTCATCTCGCGCAAACCGTCATAGCGCACCACCTGCCCGCCGATCAGAAAGGTATCGCCGGGGGTCAGAGTGCTCGCGAAACTTTCCTCGATCTCGCCCAAAGGCGTGCCACCCATCCGCCCCTTCAGCCGCACTTTCAGCGTCTCGGTGTCGATGATTGTGCCAAGGTTCTGCCGGATCACTGCGGCGGCACGCGGGTCACGCAAAGACCATTTGCCATCGCGGATCATCAACCGTTGCCATTTGTCATAAGCGCGCAGGGCATAGCCGCCAGTGGCGACAAAATCCAGACAGCTGTCAAAATCGGTCCGCGTCAGACCCGCATAGGGCCCCGCCGTGATCACTTCGGCATAAAGCGCATCCGCGTCAAACGGGGCCGAGCAGGCGGTGGCGAGGATATGCTGGCACAAAACGTCCAGCGGCCCCGGCCCGCGTGGATCACCATCAAGCTGATGCGCTTTCACCGCTTGCAAGGCCGCCTGACATTCCACCACCTCAAAGCGGTTGGCAGGCACCAGCAGCGCTTTCGACGGCGCATTGTAGCGGTGGTTGGCGCGGCCAATGCGCTGCACCAAACGCTTGACGTTCTTGGGTGCCCCGACCTGAACGACCAGATCGACATCGCCCCAGTCTATCCCGAGATCGAGGCTGCCGGTGCAGACAATCGCGCGCAGGCGACCATCGACCATCGCCTGCTCCACCCGGTCGCGCTGCTCACGCGACAAGCTGCCGTGGTGGATGCCAATCGGCAGATCGTCAGTATTCAGCAACCACAGCCGATGAAAGAAAATCTCGGCCTGCGCGCGGGTGTTGTGAAAGATCAGCGTGGTTTTATGAAACTTGACCTGATCGAGAATCGCCGGAATCGCATAATGCGCGCCATTGCCCGCCCAAGGCGGCGGTTGTTGCGTGATCAGCATCGAAATATCCGGGTCCGGCCCCGGGTCGGCCTGCATCACCTGCGTGCCCGCGCCAAGAAAGGCCGCGAGTGCCGGCGGGTCTTCTACCGTCGCCGACAGCCCCACCCGCCGCAGGCCCGGAGCCAAAGTCTCCAGCCGCGCCAGTTGCAGCATCAACTGATCACCGCGTTTGTTTTCGGCAAGCGCATGAATTTCATCGACAATCACCCGAGACAGCCCGGCGAAAATCCGTGGCGCATCCTCGTAGCTGAGCAGCAACGCCAGGCTTTCCGGCGTGGTCAGCAGGATATGCGGCGGATCGGCGCGCTGCCTGCGGCGCTGGGTGTAGGTGGTATCGCCAGTGCGGTCCTCGATGCGAATTGGCAGACCAGCACCTTCGACCGGCCTGCGCAAATTGCGCCGAATATCCGCCGTCAGCGCTTTCAGCGGCGAGATATACAGCGTGTGCAACCCCTTGTGCGAACCCGCCGCCAGTTCCGCCAAACTCGGCAAAAACCCCGCGAGAGTCTTGCCCCCACCCGTCGGCGCGATCAGCAAAGTCGAGGCATCCGCCGCCCGCTCCAACATCGCCAGTTGATGCGGATGCAAGGCCCAGCCTTGGGCAGCAAACCATTCGCTAAGGGCGGCGGGTAATTCCATCCCCGCAAGCTAGGGCGCGCGGGCGCGCAGGAAAACCCTCTGTCTCCTAAACAATTTCATCTTGGCCTAAATACTCCCGCCGGAGGCTTCCACCGCCGTCACATGTCGCGGATAGACTTGCCGCCGCTGCCGTCGCAGCCTAAAGCCAATTCCTATGAAAATACTGTTTTTGGGCGATGTGATGGGGCGGGCAGGGCGGGCGGCGATTGTGGATCGCCTGCCGTCGTTGCGCCGCGATTGGGGCCTCGATTTTGTCGTGGTCAATGGCGAGAACGCATCTCAGGGTGCGGGGCTTACGGCGGAACATGCACGCGTGCTTTTGGGCGCAGGCGCGGATTGCCTTACCTTGGGCGATCATGCCTTCGACCAAAAAGACATGCTGCAATATATCGAAGCCGAACCCCGGATCATCCGGCCCCTGAACTTCTCAAAGGTGGCCCCCGGTCGCGGTGTGAAGATTTTTGACGCCACCCAAGGCCGCAAGGTGCTGGTGACGCAGGTACTGGGGCAGGTGTTCATGAAGCGCCCGTTTGACGACCCGTTTTCTGCGGTGGAAACCATCCTGAAAACCCACCGCCTTGGCGCTGCGGTGCAGGCGGCGGTGGTGGATGTCCATGCCGAGGCCACGTCCGAGAAGATGGCGATGGGGCATTGGTGCGACGGGCAAGCGTCACTGGTGGTTGGCACCCACACCCATGTGCCGACGGGGGATGCGCAAATCCTGGCCGGAGGCACTGGCTATATGACCGATGCCGGCATGTGCGGCGATTACAACTCGGTGATTGGCATGGAAAAGCTGGAGCCTTTGCGCCGCTTCATCACCGGCATGTCGAGCGCGCGGTTTACACCCGCAGAAGGCCCGGCCACGTTGTCGGGCGCTTATGTTGAGACCGATGATCGCACTGGCAAAGCGCTGAAAATCAGGATGATCCGCAATGGCGGCACGTTAGAGCAATCCTCGCCATGACCGCGATCCCGCTCCAAGCCCAGACACAAGCCGCGCCAAAACGCTGGCAGTTGCTGCTGATCCTGCTGTGCCTTGGCCTTGGCTGGGGGCTGACGCAACCGCTTGGCAAGATTGCAGCCTCCACCGGGCATAAGCCGTTTGGGTTGATCTTCTGGCAACTCACTGTCTGCACCATTGTGCTGGGCGCGCTGACCTTGCTGCGCGGCAAGCGCCTGTCGTTGCGGCCCGAGGCTTTGCGGTTTTACGTCGTTGTCGCCGTGCTTGGCACCTTGGTGCCGAACGCCACGTTTTACATCTCGGTGGCGCGCTTGCCGTCTGGGATCATGTCGATCCTGATCTCGATGGTGCCGCTTCTGGCCTTCCCGATGGCGATGGCGCTTGGCATGGACAATTTTTCGCCGCGCCGTTTGGCGGGTCTTGGGCTGGGGCTGGCGGGCGTGCTGCTGATCGCTTTGCCCAATGCCAGCCTGCCCGATCCGGCAATGGCCGCCTTCCTGCCCATCGCGATGATTGGCCCATTGTTTTACGCGATGGAAAGCACCTATGTCGCCAAGACCGGAACGGCGGGGATGGATGCGTTGCAAGCGATGTTCGGGGCGTCATTGGTGGGATTGATCCTTTGTACGCCGATCATGCTGGCAATGGGTCATTTCTTTGCGATGCCCGTTACGCCCGGACGCGCCGAATGGGCCCTGATCGCGTCTTCCGCGATGCACGCGCTGCTGTATTCCGCCTTCGTCTGGCTCGCTGCCAAAGCAGGCGCGGTGTTTGCCTCGCAATGCAGCTATATCGTCACCGCCTCGGGCGTAATCTGGGCGATGCTGCTGCTGGGCGAGCGGTTCAGCCCTTGGGTCTGGGCGGCGGCGGCGGTGATGCTGGCGGGGTTGAGCCTTGTACAGCCGAAACTGCGGCATCAAACCCTGCAACCGTTGAACGAATAGGCCCGATTTGCAGGCGGGGTTGCACCCGCAGGGCAGGCTGGTGTAAGGCAACCCAGCACCGGAATTAGGCATCGGAGACGGGTCATGGCAGGCCATTCAAAATGGGCGAACATTCAGCACCGCAAGGGCAAGCAGGATAAAGCCCGCTCGAAAGTGTTCTCTAAGCTCGCGAAGGAAATCACCGTCGCCGCAAAGATGGGCATGCCTGACGTGGATATGAATCCGCGTCTGCGTTTGGCGGTAAAGGCCGCGAAAGCGGTGTCGGTGCCGAAAGACGTGATCGACCGCGCGATCAAGAAATCGCAGTTGGGCGATGGCGCAGATTACACCGAAATCCGCTACGAAGGTTACGGCGTCAACGGCATCGCCATCATGGTTGAGGCGATGACCGACAACCTGAACCGCACTGCCTCAAACGTGCGCAGCTATTTCAGCAAATGCGGTGGAAATCTGGGGCAAACCGGCTCGGTCAGCCACGGCTTTGATCGGGTGGGTGAGATTTCTTATCCTGCCTCGGCTGGTTCCGCCGATGATGTGATGATGGCGGCCTTGGATGCGGGCGCGGATGATGTGGAATCGGATGAAGACGGCCACTGGATCACCTGCTCGGTGGAAAGCCTGAACGAGGTTTCCGACGCTTTGGAGAAAGCCTTGGGCGAGTCGCTGGAATCCAAGCTGATCTGGAAGGCGCAAGTGCTGACCGATGTGGATCTCGATACCGCCACCAAACTGATGCGCCTGATCGACATGCTGGAAGAGGATGACGATGTGCAAACCGTCACCCATAACTTCGATATGTCGGAAGAAGTGGCGGCACAGCTGGAGTAAACCCGTGGCGGGGTTCACCCCGCCATCCGATCAAAAGCCGCACAAACCCTGCGCGGCTTTTTCAATGCTCTCACTTCCCTGCGTCAGCAAATTGGCGCTATTCGCCTTGCGGCGCAGCCCGAGCGAGCGGCGGGGCCACAGCGCGGCGGTACAGATGCCAACTGGCATGGCCCAGCACCGGCAGCACGAACATCAATCCGACAAACAGGGTCAGCACGCCAAACCCCAGCCCAATCACCACAACTGCCCCCCAAGCCGCTGCCACCAGCGGAGAGCGCCGCGCAACACTGACCGAGGTCACCACCGCCCGCACCACACCGACATGGCGGTCGGCCAGCAGCGGGAAAGACACCAGTGACAGCGCAAGCACGGCGCAGGCGAACAGAAACCCCACGGCGATGCCTGCAATTCCCATCAGCCTGCCCGCCGGGGTGGTGAAAGCATCCTGCAGGAACGCCTGCACCGAGACGGGAGCCGCCGGGCCAAGCGTGGCATTGTAAATCTGGTTCGCGCTCAGCAGCCATGCCAGAAAGATCCCGAACAGATAGACCCCCAGCGTCAGGATCGGGAACAGCGATGGCGATCCAAGCACGCCAAACGCATCGGCCCAACTGGTCGGCAACCCCAACGCGCGCCGCCTGCTCATCTCGTAAAGTCCGATGGCGGCGACGGGGCCAAGCAAGGCAAAGCCCGAAATCATCGGAAACAGCAGCGGCAACATGCCCCGGTTCAGCGCTATTCCCGCCAGCGCCATCCCGATGATCGGATAGATCAGCACCACAAAGATCACATCTGTGCGCAGGGCCAGAAAATCCTCCAGCCCCTTTTTCAGCGCGATGCGCAGATCGCCGATCTGCAAGCCGGTGATGATGATCGGTGCCGTGTCGGTGCCAGCGATTTCCGCCGTGCCGTCCTCGATGCGACGAGCACCCGCACCAAGCCGCCGCGCAGCCCATGAGAGCGGATTGCCGATTGTGTCTGCCATGACGTTTCCTTCACCTGTTTTGGCGGGCACATCGCAGGAATGCGACCGCATCCAAGGAACACTGACTTCACCCTAGCACGGATGCAGCCCACAGTCGCGCCCCATAAGCAGGGTCACGCAGGCGTGTCGGCGGATGATCGGCGGGATGGAAAAAGGCGCGCGAGGATGGGCCGGCCACGGATATAGGGACGGTTTCTGACTGAAGTGGCAGCGTCTGAAAGCGGCGGCGCTGAAACGCCCGGATTCCAGCAGTGATCGTTCTGTGCGGGGGAAAAGATCATCTTAACCTTGCGGCCAGCATCGCCTTTTGATACGTTATATTATAACATAACGGAGTCACCTCATGCCCAACCTCCCCGTCACCGTCCTCTCCGGCTTTCTTGGCGCGGGCAAAACCACTTTGCTGAACCATATCCTGAACAACCGCGATGGCCGCCGCGTCGCGGTGATCGTCAATGATATGTCCGAGGTCAACATCGACGCCGACCTGATCCGCGATGGTGCCTCGCTGTCACGCGCCGAGGAAAAGCTGGTCGAGATGACCAACGGCTGCATCTGCTGCACCCTGCGCGATGATCTGCTGATCGAGGTCCGCAAGCTGGCCGCGGAGGGCCGCTTCGACTATTTGCTGATCGAATCCACCGGCATTCCCGAGCCGCTTCCGGTCGCCGCCACCTTCGATTTCCGCGATGAGAACGGCGACAGCCTGTCGGATGTGGCGCGGCTGGATACCATGGTGACGGTGGTCGATGCGTTGAACCTGCTGCACGACTTTTCCAGCCACGACTTCCTCAGTGACCGGGGCGAGACCACGGGAGAGGGCGATCAGCGCAGCTTGGTCAACCTGCTGACCGAGCAGATCGAATTCGCCAATGTGATCATCCTGAACAAGATCAGTGATGCAGGCCCGCAGCGCGCCGATGCCGCCCGCAAGATCATCCGCGCGCTGAACCCGGATGCGCGGCTGATCGAAACCGACCACTCTGTGGTCAGCCCGAATGCAATTTTCGACACCAACCTGTTCGATTTCGACCGCGCGCAGGAACATCCGCTTTGGGCGAAAGAACTCTACGGCTTTGCACATCACACGCCGGAAACCGAGGAATACGGCATCTCCTCGTTCGTCTACCGCGCCCGCGCGCCGTTTGACCCCCTGCGCATCCATGCGGTGCTGAATGGCGATTTGCCGGGGGTGATCCGCGCCAAGGGGCATTTCTGGCTGGCAACCCGGCCAGACTGGGTTGCCGAATTCAGCCTTGCCGGGGCTTTGTCCAGCGTCAGCCCGCTGGGCGGCTGGTGGGCCTCGGTGCCGCAAAACCGCTGGCCGACGCATCCCGACGCCTTGGCCGAGGTCGCCGCGAAATGGATTGAGCCTTGGGGGGATCGGCGGCAAGAGCTGGTCTTCATCGGCGCAGGTCTGAATCAAGCGGCCATCACCGCAGCCTTGGACGCCGCTTTGCTGCCCGCCCAAAGTTTCACACCCGAGGCTTGGGCCAACCTGACAGACCCGTTCCCGACATGGGCTCGCGGGGCTGTATGATGCACGGCAACCTCGCCACGTCTTTGCGCCGCAGCCCGCGCCCCGACACGATGCAGGCCTATGACGCCTTACCCGCCGAGGCGCGGCGCTGGTTGGCAAGCGCCAAACTGCCATGGAGCGCCCGCTCCGTCGCCCGGCTTTGGGCGCTTGCATGGGTTGAGGCTGGTGGCAATCTGGCCGCAGTGCGGGCGCGGATGGATGCAGCACAGGCCCGCAAACTTGCGCGGGATGCGGCGGCGGTTTGGGGCGCATGTTACCCTGTGGCTCCGTGCGCACCCGCTAAACTGCGACCACGCAAAGCCCCTGCGATGCCGTTCTGGCAGGTGCTGAACCGCAAGGAAGGGATGCAGCACGTTACTTGATGAGTGAGTCAAAGCTGTTGGGTATTATCTGGCAAGGTCACAACAAAGGGCAGCGCCTGACCGCCGGGTGGGCGCAGCAACGCCCGTTCTAGGCACTTTATCCGTCAACCGACTCCCCAGAAGTTCTAAGCGAGACAGAGCAGAAGCGCCCGCCCGAGGGGGCGGTCAGGCGCTGCCCGGCGGCGCTAAAGCGCCTTGATTCCGGGCGGGTTGTTTGCTTGAGAGGGAGGGAAAGGAAGCTTTTGGGGGATGACCGATGTGCGGGACAGGGCCGTCATTCGGGCGCACCCATAAGCAGATTAAAATTTTTGTATCGTTCATCAACACTAAGTTTTTGAGCCGCGTAGATTTCGCAGGCCTCTGAAAGAGCGAATGATATCTCGGCAACAAGCAAGAGAACCTTCTCAGGCGTCATTATCGCATTAAGTTCAGAAATCAGTATCTTGCGCCCTTGCCAATGATCGCTGCGAAACTCCCGATCAACAACCGCTAGTTCTGATCTGATCGCAGCGACATCCTCTTTTGTGATAAGCCCTTGCCTCCAAGTGAGGTGGCTAATGACGTTAAAGGGCGAAAAATGAAACGCACCCACGCCGCAACATGCCACCTCGCAAATGGTCTCGCAGTTTTTACAAAGATTCGCGATGGCGGGCGGCAAAATGAACTCTGTCATCGTTTAAATATATTTGTTATGCCAATATTCGCAACGGGCTTAAAGCTACTCAAGCTTAATCTCCCTAAGGCAGGCTTTGAAAAACAGAACACCTGTGGCAGGCAAAGCTGAACAATCCTACGGCTCAGATTGTCCGCTTTTGAGGCTAAATCGTTAATAATCCGTTAAAACGCCCACCCCATCCACTTGATATAAAACAACAAAAAAAGGTCCCGAGTTGGGACCACCCCTAGCCCTGCACCAAAACCCGCGCCGCTGCCGCCCGGATTTCTCGGGTCAGCTGGGCCAAAGCCGGGGCGGTCAGGCGGCTGAATTGCCAGTGCAGGGCGACATCCAACGGGGTGTCCGCGACCATTTCAACAAGCTGGCCTGATCCGAGATAGGGGGCGACCAGAGCTTCCGGGTTCATGCCCCAGCCAAGCCCCGCGAGGCAGCCATCGACGAAGCCCTGACTGCTGGCCAGCCGATGGCTCGGAAACGCCGCCCGCTTTGCCCGACCGTCTGTCTGCCGCTCCACCCAGATCTGTTGCAGCCGATCCTTGTCCGAGAAATTCAGCGCCGGTGCAGCAGCTAGGCTGGCCTGCGTGACCCCCTCCGGCATCCACCGCGCCATGTAGGCAGGCGAGGCGGTGGCCCGGTAGCGCAGGCTTCCCAGCGGGATCGTATCGCAGCCTTGCAACGGGCCGGGATGGGCGGTGATGGCGGCGGCGACCTCACCGCGTTTCAGCCAATCTTGGCTGACCTCCTGATCGTCGATCACCAGATCAAATAGAAACCCCTCCGTCGCCGCCAAGGCCGGGATCACCCAAGTGGCCAGACTATCTGCATTCACCGCGATCCGCAGCGTGGCGGGGCGGGGTGACAGCCAGGGCAGGTCGGTGGCAAGGGTGCGCTCCAGCAGCGTCACCTCATCATGGTGGCGGATCATCCGCAGGCCCGCAGGTGTGGCAGTGCAGGGCTGGGCGCGGCGGATCAGCAGGGTGCCTGCGGTTTCCTCCAGCGCTTTCAGACGTTGCGAGATGGCTGAGGGGGTGACGTGGAGTTCGGCTGCGGCAAGGTCAAACGAGCCGCGACGATGCACGGCGGCGAGGGCTGAGAGTTGGGCGGGATCAAACATTAGGCGGGCTTATCTGATTGGAGAAAGATTAACTTGAGTGAAGTCGTGACAGACTGCTAGGTCAAGCCGAAACCGGAGGACGTGATGGCGGGTGAGGCGGATTTGGCGGTGTTGTTGCGGTCGATGCAGCCGGAATTGCACGGGTCGGCTTATACCTATGCAGCGACCGATACGGCAGTGGTTGGGGCGTTTGCGCAAGTGGCAGAGTCGGAGCGTATGACAGTGATTGCGACGGTTGAGGTTCTTCAGGCGCATTGGATCGTGGTGGAACCCGCTTCGGCGCGGATCAGTTTGTCGGTACATTCTGATCTGGCGGCGGTGGGGCTGACGGCGGCGATTGCGCAGACTTTGGCGGCGACGGGGATCAGCGCCAATGTGGTGGCGGGGTTTTGCCATGATCATGTGTTTGTGCCGTGGGAGCAGCGCTTGCAGGCGATAGCGGCGCTGCGGGTGTTGAGCGATGTATGAGGCGGCGGTTCATGGCTATCTGGTGTCGCTGAGCCTGATCTTGGCGATCGGAGCACAGAACGCTTTTGTGCTGCGGCAGGGGCTGCGGCGCGAGCATGTGGGGGTGGTGGTGCTGGCTTGTGCTATCTCGGACGCGATTTTGATTGCGCTGGGGGTGACGGGGTTTGGCGTGGTTTCGGCCTCGGTGCCGTGGATTGGTGAGGCGATGCGCTGGGGTGGGGTGGTTTTTCTGCTGGTTTACGGTGGGTTGCGGTTCAAGGCGGCGCTGGCGGGGGGCGAGGCTTTGCAGCCGGGTGAGGGGGCTGCGGCCAGTGTCTCAAAGGTGCTGACGACGGTGTTGGTGCTGACCTGGGCCAATCCGCATGTTTACTTGGATACCGTGGTGTTGCTGGGCTCGATCTCGGCACAGTATCCGGGGCATCGGCTGGCGTTCGGGGTGGCGGGGGCGGCGGGCAGTTTCAGTTTTTTCACCGCTTTGGGCTATGGCGCGCGGTTGCTGGCGCCGGTGTTTGCCAATGCGAAGGCATGGGTGGTGCTGGAGGTTATTGTCGGTGTGACGATGTGGGGCATTGCGCTTGGGCTTGCCTTTGACGGTTAGGCTTGGTTCTGTCCGCGGATGTATATGACTGATCTGGGACGACCCCGCGAGGGGGTAATGTGGATGGTGCTGTCGGGGCTTTCCTTTGTGGGGGTCAACGGCATCGTGCGCTATCTGGGCACCGATTTGCCAGCCGCACAGTCAGCGTTTTTGCGGTTTGCCTTTGGAGTGCTGCTGCTGGCGCCTGTGCTGCCGGGGCTGGCGCGGGGGATGAGCGGGCAAGTGTTGAAGCTGTTCGCATGGCGGGGGCTGCTGCACACGATTGCGGTGCTGTTCTGGTTCTATGCGATGGCGCGCATCCCGGTCGCCCATGCCACGGCGATTGGTTATCTGAACCCGGTTTTGATGCTGGTCGCCGGGGCGGTGATTTTGCGAGAGTCTTTATCGGTGCGGCGGATCATTGCGGTTGGGATGGCGTTGGCGGGTGCGCTGGTTGTGCTGCGGCCGGGGGTGCAGGCGCTGAATATCGGGCATCTCAGCCAGATCGGCGCTTCGGTGTTTTTCTGCGCAAGTTATTTATTCGCCAAAAGGTTGACGGGGTTGGCGAGTGCCTCGGTGATTGTGGCGATGATGTCGGTGACGGTGACTTTGGGGCTGGCCCCCTTGGCGTGGTGGGTTTGGGTTCCGGTCAGTTGGGCGCAGCTTGGCTGGCTGGCGGTGGTGGCCTGCTGTGCGACCTCGGGGCATTATTGCATGACGCGGGCGTTCCGGGCGGCTCCGCTGGCTGTGACGCAGCCGGTGACGTTTCTGACGCTGATCTGGGCGACGGCTTTGGGGGCGATCTTGTTTGGCGAGGCGGTGGATATGTTTGTGCTGCTGGGCGGGGCGATGATTATTGGCGCGATTACGTTTGTCACTTGGAGCGACGCGGTGGATGCGGCAGCATTGCAGCAGGATTGAGTGGGCTTTTGCCAGATTGCTCCTGCGGCAAATCAGGCGATACCCGCCACAGACAAGACGCCGCCCCGGACTTGGTCCGGGGCCTCTTTTCACACCACAAGGCCCCGGATCAAGTCCGGGGCGGCGTCTTGATACTTTTCCCGACCGCTGTTGCGTTTCAATTTCTGCCACCGCGCGCTGTATTTTCGCGGCATTAATGGGTTTTTCATAGCTTCTGCCTCCACGAGCGTTTTGCGGAGGTTTCTATGCCCGATACATCGACAATCCTGTCGCTGCCCCTGATCCAACCCGCGCAAGCGCAAAAACATGTGACCCATAACGAGGCTGTGCGGCTGCTGGATCTTATGGTGCAGCTGTCGGTCAAGGCGCGGGCTTTGAGTGCGCCGCCCGTCAGCCCGGTGCTGGGCGACCGCTATATCGTGCCTGCAGGGGCAAGCGGGGCTTGGGCTGGACAGACCGGGAAGATTGCGCTGTTCGAGACGGGAGTTTGGCAGTTTTTCACGCCACTGGCGGGCTGGCAGGCCTATGTGGTGGCCGAGGCGGTGATGGCGGTTTTCAACGGCACGGCTTGGCTGGCTTTGACCGACGGGCCGCTTTCGGTGGGGCAGTTGGGCGTTTCAGCCACGGCGGATGCGACCAATCGGCTGGTGGTATCGTCACCTGCATCTTTGTTCGATCATGCCGGGGCCGGGCATCTGATGAAGCTGAACAAGGCTTCTGCGGGGGACAGTGCCAGTCTGGTATTTCAGACCGGGTATTCCAGCAGGGCGATGCTGGGCACCCAAGGCTCGGATGATTTCAGCCTGAAAGTCTCACCGGATGGGGCCAGCTTTCTGGATGCGGTGATTGTGGCGGCGGCGACTGGCTATGTGGCGATGCCGCAGGGAGTGTTGGCCAGTGGGTTCACCTTGCGCGATCCGGCTGATCCGACCAAGCGTGCGACTTTTTCGCTGGCATCTGTGACGACGGCCACGACGCGCAGTTATACTTTGCCGAATGCCAATACAGAATTGGCGGGGCTTGCGGTGACGCAGACCTTCACCGGGGCGAAGACGTTTTCGGGTGGGTTTACCGTCAGTGGCCCAACCGCCAGCCTTGGCACCTCGACCGCGACCAGCGCCTATAGCGTGGGCAGCGGGGCTACGGCATCGGGCAACACCTCGACGATCAGTCTGGGCACCGGCGGGCTGAGTGGCTCGATCACAGTGGTCAATATCGGATCGAGCGTGACGGGGGCGCTGGGGACAACGGTAATCAACTCGCCCAGCGTCAGCTTTGCCGCGACGGTCACCAGTATTGCGGCCCCTGCGGCGGCGGTCACGGCGGACAAGCTGGGTCTGGGGGGCGCTACCCCGGATGCGACCAACCGCTTGTCGGTTAACGCGCCCGCGACGCTGTTGAACCATGCCGGAGCCGGGCATCAGGTTAAGCTGAACAAGGCTGGGGCAACCGATACCGCCAGCCTGACGTTTCAGACCGGGTTCTCCGGGCGGGCCGAGATGGGCACCACCGGGTCGGATGATTTCGCGATCAAGGTCAGCCCGGATGGGGCGACGTTTTACACCGCGATGACAGTGGCGCGGGCGACGGGGCAGGCCACGCTGCCGCAGGTGCTGAATTTGGGCGGGCAGGCGGCGGACCCGGCCAGCCCGGTCAACGGCATGGTCTGGCTGAACACCACCTCGGGGCAGGTCAAGGTGCGCAGCGCCGGGGTCAGCCAAGCGATCAGCGCCGGGATCAGTGACGGGGCGAAGGGCGATGTCACGGTGTCGGGTGGCGGCACAGTTTGGACGCTGGCTGCACCGGCGAAATACGGCCTGCAGGTCGCGCTGAACCAACAATCATTCATCAATTAGGAGAGCGGCAATGCCCGGCAATATTTCCCCGATTTTCTCAAAAATCGCCCGTGTCGAATGGGCAGGCGGCATCACCGCCGCCAATATCGCCAAGGATGGCACCGGTACAGTTGATACGGTGTTCACGGCGGATGCGACCAATGGGTCTCATCTGCAAAAGCTGAATGTTCGGCCACGCGGCACCAATGTGGCAAGCGTGCTGCGGGTGTTTTTGAACAACGGCGCGACCAATGCGACGGCGGCCAACAATGTGTTGATTGCTGAGCTGTCGCTGCCTGCGACCACGCTTTCGGAAGTGGCGGCGCTGTCGGGCAACGAGTTGCCGTTGAACATCCCGGTGCCGCCCGGCTACCGCGTGCAGGTGACGTTGGGCACGGCGGTTGCGGGCGGTTATGCGGTGGCGGGTTTCGGGGGGGATTACTGATGAGTTTTCCGCATTTCCTGCCGCGAGAGGCGGGACAGACAAGGCGGTTTGATCCCACGGGGGCGGCGGGCCAGTGGTACAGCTACACGGTGCCGTTGGGTGCTGTGCTGCTGGAGGTCTTGCTGGTCGGCGGCGGTGGCGGTGGCGGCGCTGGCTTTGCGGCGGCTTCGGCTACGGCGCGGGGTGGTGGCGGTGGTGGTGGCGGTGGGGCGGTGTCGCGCATCGTGGTGGCGGCGGCTTTGTTGCCGGGGACGCTGTTCGTCTCGGCGGGCGCGGGCGGTGCGAGTGGGGGGACGGGGGGTATCTCGACCATCGCCGTCGCCCCGGTCGCAGCGGTGGCGAGCAGCTTGGCCAGTGCGAATGGTGGCGCTGCGGGCGGTGCGGGAACCGGGGCGGCGGTGGGCGCTGCGGGGGCTGCGGGCACCATATCTACCGGCGGGGCCTATTCGGCGCTGGGCAGCTTTATCAGCATCGCGGGCCAAGCAGGCGGCGCGGGTGGGGCTGTGGCGGGTGGCACTGGCACGGCGGTGGCGTTTGGTGGCGTCAATATCTTCACCACAGGCGGCGCGGGCGGCGCGGGGGCGACCTCGGCCGATTTTCCGGGCGGCGCGCTGAATGGCGCGGGGCTGTGCCCGACGCTGTCAGGCGGGGCTGCGGGCAGTAACGCTGGGGCGGCGGGGTATGAGTTGTGGTTGCCGCCGACCTTCTCAGGTGGTTCGGGCGGTGGGGCATCCAACGCAGGCGCGGGCGGCACGGGTGGCATGGGCGCGCGCGGCTCTGGCGGTGGTGGCGGCGGGGCTGGTGTGACTGCGGGACAGGGTGGGCGCGGCGGCGATGGCTTTGTGCTGATCACCTGTATTTCCTAAGCGGCGGCAAAGCTATGGGGCCGGGGGTGCAAATCCTCCGGCCTTTTGCACAGGTTTTGCAGCTTTCCGTTTGATTTCCCACGCTTTGATTGTTCGCGGATTTGACACAGTGCTGCTGTCTGCCTAAGACAAGACTGGAACAGCCAGGAGCGTTTGGCATGAAGATTGCGATGATCGGAACCGGCTATGTCGGCTTGGTTTCGGGCGTGTGTTTCTCGGATTTCGGGCATGAGGTGATTTGCGTCGACAAAGACCCCGGCAAGATCGAGCGGTTGCGCGCCGGTGAGGTGCCGATTTTTGAGCCGGGGCTTGAAGCGCTGATGGCCAAGAACGTCAGCGCCGGGCGGCTGTCATTCACGCTGGATCTGGCCGAGGCGGTGGCGGGCGCGGATGCGGTTTTCATCGCGGTGGGCACGCCCACACGGCGCGGCGATGGCCATGCGGATCTGACCTATGTGATGGCGGCGGCTGAGGAAATTGGCCGCGCGCTGACGGGCTATGCGGTGATTGTCACCAAATCGACGGTGCCGGTGGGGACCAACCGCAAGGTGGCCGAGGCTGCGGCGGCGGCGAACCCGGATGCCAAGTTCGATGTGGCCTCAAACCCGGAATTCCTGCGTGAAGGCGCTGCGATTGACGATTTCATGCGACCGGATCGGGTTGTGGTGGGGGTCGAGTCCAAACGTGCCCGCAAAGTGATGGCCGATGTCTACCGTCCGTTGTTCTTGCGCGAATTCCCGGTGGTCTACACGGGCCTTGAGTCTGCTGAGATGATCAAATACGCGGCAAATGCGTTTCTGGCCACCAAGATCACCTTCATCAATGAAATCGCAGCTTTGTGCGAGAAGGTTGGCGCGGATATCAAGGATGTCTCAAAGGGCATGGGGATGGATGGTCGGATTGGCAATAAGTTCCTGCACGCGGGCCCCGGCTATGGCGGGTCGTGTTTTCCTAAGGATACCATGGCTTTGGCCCGTATTGGTCAGGATCATGCCGTACCGATGCAAATCACCGAGACGGTGATCAAGGTCAACAATGAAATCAAGCGCCGGATGATCGACAAGATCGTTGATCTGTGTGACGGCAGCCTGAATGGCAAGACCATCGCGGTGCTGGGCGTCACCTTCAAACCCAACACCGACGACATGCGCGACGCGCCTAGCCTGACCATCGTGCCGGCTTTGGTCGGCGGTGGTGCCAAGGTGCGGGTGGTTGACCCACAAGGCCAGCGCGAGGGTGAGGCGTTGTTGCCCGGCGTGAAATGGGTCGACAGCCCGTATCAGGCGGCGCATGGCGCTGATCTGGTGGTGCTGCTGACCGAGTGGAACGAGTTCCGCGCGCTTGATCTGAGCAAACTGGCGAAAAAGATGGTCACGCCGCGGATGGCCGATCTGCGCAACATCTACTCGCTGGAAGAAGCCACCGAGGCCGGGTTTGAAACCTATGTCGCGGTGGGGCGCTAAAGCGAGGACTGATTTAAGCTTTGCCGGGGGTGACAGGCTCTGGCAAGGTTGGTGCAGGTGAGGTGGTGCAGATGGTGGATGCCAAAGAGTCGATCCTGTTCGTGGTGGATGGTATGGGGCTTGAGGCGCAGTCCTTGCTGCTGGCCGCGTCTTTGGCCAAGCATCACCCTGACCGCAGTAAGGTTGACCTGATCGCCTATGTCTCGCCGCGCTCGGCAGACAGTCTGACAGAGGTGACACGGGCGCTTTTCGAACATTGTGGTGTGCAGGTGCGACCCTTGCCTTCGGCTGACGGGATTTGGGCCAAGCCCTATCCGCACGGCAACAAAATCCTTGCCTGTGCGGCGCCGCGCAGCTCAACCCGCAGTCTGTTCATTGACACCGATGTGGTCTGCCTTGGCTCGCTGACCGGGCTTGATCTGGCCGATCCCAATGCAGTGGCGGTGGTGCCCGAGGGCCTGCCGACTTGGGGAAAAGAACCCGACAAATGGCCACGCGCCTATGATTTCTTTGGCCTGCCGTTGCCGCAGGATCGGGTGCAACTGACGCGGGGGCGGCAGCTGGACTATCTGCCTTATTTCAACGGCGGCTTTGTCAGCTTTAGCGACCTGCCGCGCCCCGGTTCGACCACGAATTTTGCGCAAGACTGGTTGCAGACCGCCATCGACTTTGACCATGGCTGCCCGATCAAGGGCAAGCGGCCATGGCTGGATCAGATCACGCTGCCGCTGACCATGAAGCGGTTCGGCTATTCCTATCAGGTGCTACATGAGTTGTGGAACTTCTCTATCGCGGATCGCTTGAAGCTGAGCCGCGCGAAAAAGGCCCGGCTGATCCATTATCACCGCTTTATCCATCTGAAGCGGCTCGATTTCCACACCACCTTCGTCGCCGATGCGCTCGCCTGTGTGCCTGCGGCGATGGCCGGGGCGCTGCTGGCGCAGTTGAGCAGCCTTAGCGCCGATCCGGTAGAAACAGCCGCAGCGTGACGTCAAATTTGCCCGAAGTCTCGGCGATTGCGCTGGACCTTGGCGCTAAAACCCTCATTTAGTCGAGGCATTGGCTGGCGATGGGCGAAAGCGGATGATGCAAAAGCATGTGTTGGTGACGGGGGGCGCGGGCTATATCGGCGCGCATGCCTGCAAGGTTCTCGCACAGGCGGGCTTTGTGCCGGTGGCGTTTGACAACCTGTCAACCGGCTGGGCGGAGGCGGTGAAATTCGGGCCGTTTGTGCAGGGTGATCTGCTGGACCGTGCCCAGATCGACGCGGCTTTCCTGCGCTATCGCCCCATTGCGGTGATGCATTTCGCTGCCCTGTCGCTGGTTGGCGAGTCGATGAGCGATCCGGGGCGGTATTGGCGCACCAACGTCAATGGCTCGCTCAATCTGGTGGAGGCCGCGGTGGCGGCGGGCTGTATGAATTTCGTGTTCTCCTCGACCTGCGCGACCTATGGCGACCAAGACGGCGTGCTGCTGGATGAAGACACGCCGCAGCATCCGATCAATTCCTATGGTGCCTCGAAAAAGGCCATCGAGGAAATTCTGAAGAATTTTGGTGCGGCTTACGGGCTGAACCATGTGATCTTCCGCTATTTCAACGTCGCAGGCGCTGACCCCGAGGCGGAAGTCGGCGAACAGCACCGCCCGGAAACCCATCTGATCCCGCTGATGCTGGATGCCATCGAAGGCCGCCGCCCGGCGCTGACGGTGTTTGGCCAGGATTATCCGACGCCGGATGGCACTTGCGTGCGGGATTATGTGCATGTGATGGATCTGGTCGAGGCGCATGTGAAGGGGCTGAACTGGCTGCTGGAGGGTCGCGGCAACCGCGCCTTCAACCTTGGCGCCGGGCATGGCTTTTCGGTCCGGCAAGTGATTGACGCCAGCCGTGTTGTGACCAACCGCGATGTGCCGATCATTCAAGGCCCGCGTCGGGCAGGCGATGCGGCGGCGCTGGTGTCAGGCTCTGACCGCGCCCGTGCTGAACTGGGGTGGCAGCCTGCGCGTTCCACCCTGCCCGAGATGATCCGCGATGCGCTGGGTTGGAGCCAGAAACCTGGCTTTCTGCGCTAAAAGTGGCTTGCAGAGCATAGCGTCAGTTCGTCTTCCCCGCTGGGAATGACTTGTGTATTCGCACAGTTTCAAAGCCATTTTCCACAATATGTTGTGGTATTGCGCGATATGAGGCGATTATCATGGGTAACGCTTTGTTATTTTAGCCTTGCCCGATCGCCCGATAATCGCGCGCTTGGCTTGACAGCCGCGCAGCCGCCACCTGCGGCACATCTGCGACCAGCAACGCCGGACCCATCCCGGCTTGCGCCAACACCTCGCCATCGGCGCCGACGATCAACGATGCGCCCGCATAGGTCAAATCGCCCTCCACGCCGCAATAATTGGCGTAAACAATCGTCATCGCGTGGTTGGCCGCCATCGCGGGCACGGTGGCGCGCATCACATGGGTATAGGGCAGCATATTGGCGGTTGGCACCAGCAGAACCGTGACGCCCATCGCCGCCAAAGCCGCGATATGGGGGGCAAATTCAACGTCATAGCAGATCAGAAGTGCGGCTTTGTGCCCGGCCAGATCAAAGGTGACATAGGCATCTCCCGGTCGGTAAATCGCGGCCTCTCGTGGGCCATAAGGCTGGATTTTGCGGTAATGCGCCAGTTCCGCGCCATCGGGCCCCAAGGCCAAAGCGGCGTTGTACACTATATCACTGTCGCGCTCGGCATAGCCAAACACCAGCCCACATCCCGCCGCGCGACAGGCTTCGGCCAGACGGTCCTGCCAAGCCCCGCCATGCAGCAGCGCCAACTCTGCAATCGCATCACTGTTATAGCCTGGCGCGAAACTTTCCGGCACCACCAGCATGTCAGCACCCGCAGCCCCCGCCGCGCGCAAACCACGCTCGACCGCCGCAAAGGCCGCCGCGCAATCTCCAGCGGGTGAGGGGGCTTGCATCAGCGCAAGACGAACATCGGGCATCAAAGGGCTCCTGCTTTGGTTTGGCCGCATCATGGCGCGCAGCGCTTGCCGTGTCACCCCCAGCAGCAGTACCTATTTCACCGAGCGCAGTCAGCCCAGCGGTGAAGACCGCCCCGTCGCCCGCTAGCGCCCAGGTGCAGGCGCGGATGGCCGAGAGCTGCGCCAGCCAAATATCAAGCGCGGTCAACGGGTTTGCGAAGAAACCTGTGCCGCTTTGGTTACGCCCTATCGGCTGGGTGCTGATTGGCGTTGAAGCCTTGCACACAGCCGCTAAGGTGCCGGGACGTGCATTGCAGATCAGGGTGAGTATGTCAGACGCCGTTGCAGACTTTATCCAGCGCTGGAAACCCTCTGGCGGCAGTGAGATGGCGAATTTCCCCAGCTTTGCGGGCGAACTGACCCGGCTGTTGGGGGTTGAACCCCCAAACCCGCCACCAGCGATGGCCAGAACAACGACTACCGTTTTGAGCGCCCGGTCAGCTTCACCCATACCGGAGCGATCAGCCGGGGCCGCATCGACCTTTATCGCCGCGGATGTTTCATTCTGGAGGCCAAGCAGGGCACCGATGCCGCCCCGCTTTCCCTGCTGGACGACGCGGCGATTACCCAGAAGGGCCATGCGCGGCGTGGCTCGGCGAAATGGGATGACACCATGCTGCGCGCCCGCAATCAGGCCGATCGCTATGCCCGTGCGGTGGCGAAAGAAGATGGCTGGCCGCCGTTTTTGCTGGTGGTCGATGTTGGTCATGTCATTGAAGTTTATGCCGATTTCTCGCGGCAAGGTCAGGGCTATACCCAGTTTCCCGATGGCAACCGCTATCGGATCAGCTTGGACGATCTGCACAACCCCGAGGTGCGCGCCCGGCTGATTGCGCTCTGGAACGATCCGGTGTCGCTTGATCCCGCCAAGATCAGCGCGCAGGTCACCCGCAAGGTGGCGGGGCATCTGGCGGAACTGGGGAAATCCTTTGAGGGGCAGGGCCATGCGCCCGAAGACGTCGCCACCTTCCTGATGCGCTGCCTGTTCACCATGTTTGCCGAGGATGTCGAACTGATCCCGAAAAACAGTTTCACCGACCTTCTCAAGCGCCTGCGTGGCACGCCCGATATGGCCGATACGGTTTTGACTGGGCTTTTCCGCGCCATGGACAAGGGTGGAAAATCAGAAACCCTGCTGACAAAACTTAAGGAATTCAACGGGTTTCTGTTCAAACACGCCACCGCGCTGCCGCTCAATGCCCTGCAACTCGGCCTGTTGATTGAGGCCGCCAGCCACAACTGGCGTGAGGTCGAACCCGCGATCTTTGGCACCCTGCTGGAGCGGGCCTTGGACAAACGCCAGCGCCACAAGCTGGGCGCGCATTACACCCCGCGCGCTTATGTCGAACGCCTTGTCAGCCCGACGGTGATGGAGCCTTTGCGGGCCGATTGGCGCGATGTGCAGGCCTCGGCGCTGACCTATGCCACCCAAGACAACCTCAAGGACGCCCGCGCCACGGTCGAGGCCTTCCACCGCCGCCTGTGCGAGATTCGCGTGCTTGATCCGGCCTGTGGTTCCGGCAACTTCCTGTATGTCGCGCTAGAGCTGATGAAACGTCTTGAGGGCGAGGTGATCGCCTTGCTGCGCGATCTGGGGCAGGATCAGGCCGCCTTGGGGCTGGCCGGCCACACCGTTGATCCGCATCAGTTTCTGGGGCTGGAGTTGAACCCGTGGGCCGCTGCGGTGGCTGAATTGGTGCTGTGGATCGGCTATCTGCAATGGCATTTCCGCACCTATGGCAAGGCCAGCCCCGCCGAGCCTGTTCTGCGCGACTTCAAGAATATCGAGAACCGCGATGCCGTGCTGGATTGGGATGCGCGCCGAGAGCGCCGCGATGCCAATGGCGGGCTGGTGACGCGCTGGGATGGCATCGGCACCATTGTGCATAATGTCACCGGCGAGCGGGTGCCTGATCCAACTGCGCGCACCCAAGTCTGGGATTACATCAAACCCCGCCCGGCGAAATGGCCCGAGGCCGATTTTATCATCGGCAATCCGCCGTTTATTGGCGCCAGCCGGATGCGCGACGCTTTGGGCGATGGCTATACCGAGGCGATCCGGGCGGCCTATCCGAAGGTGCCGGATAGCGCTGATTTCGTGATGTTCTGGTGGGAGAAGGCAGCTTTGGCCGCCCGCGCCTATGCCCCGGCGAAGGGTAAGGGCTGCCGCCGCTTTGGGCTAATCACCACCAATTCCTTGCGGCAAACCTTTAACCGCAAGGTGCTGGAGACGCATCTGAACGATGCAAAAACCCCGGCCAGCCTGATCTTTGCCATCCCTGACCACCCTTGGGTTGATGCGGGCGATGGGGCTGCGGTGCGGATTGCAATGACCGTGGCCGAGAAGGGTCGCAGTGAGGGCCGCTTGTTCACCGTGGCGTCGGAGTCAAAAATCGCCGACGCCAACGAGGGCCGCGATGTGGTGCTGAGCATGGTCGAAGGCACGATCTTCGCCGATTTGCGGGTGGGGGCGGATGTGCTGAAAGCCAAGCCACTGAAAGCCAACCTTGGGCTTTCGGCGAGAGGTGCATTCTTGATTGGGAAAGGATTTCTTGTTACGCGACAATTTGCTGTCGAACATGCCCAAGGCACCGATGCTGAGACAAAGCGCGTCATTCGGCCATTCTTGGGTGGCTACGATATGACACAACTTCATCGGCGTAGATGGGTTATCGACTTTTGGGGCCTGAGTGAAGCAGAGGCGCGACGCAAATATCCAAGGCTGTATCAGCACGTCCGCGACACGGTTAAGCCCGTTCGAGATGAAAACGACATGGATTGGCGTAGAGAGAATTGGTGGGTGTTTGGTGATCCGGGCAGAAGCTTTCGCAGCGCAACGGCTGATTTAGAGTATACCATTGTAACCTCTCGAACTGCAAAACATCGAATTTTCCAGTTTTGGAGCACTTTGGATTTGCCTGAAAGTTAAGTTGTCATTGTGGGTTCAAATGATGCGAGCCTGCTCGCCATCCTTTCTTCACGCCAACATTCCACATTCTCGCTAGCGACGTGTGGTTGGATGGGTGTCGGAAATGATCCGCGATACAATAATTCAATCTGCTTCGACCCCTTCCCCTTCCCAGCCCCCTCCGCGCCGCTGAAGGCCCGGTTGCGGCAACTCGGTGAAGACCTTGATGCGCATCGCAAGCGGCAGCAGGCGTTGCACCCCAAGCTGACGCTGACGGCGATGTATAACTGTCTCGAAAAACTCCGCGCGGGGGAACGGATTGAGGGGCGCGATAAGGAAACCTACGACCAGGGCCTGATCGGCATCCTGCGGGATCTGCACGACCAGATCGACGCCGCCGTGGCCGAAGCCTACGGCTGGCCCGCCGCGCTGTCCGACGATGAAATCCTGCACCACCTTGTCGCCCTGAACCGCACCCGCGCGACAGAGGAAGCCAGCGGCCAAATCCGCTGGCTGCGCCCCGAGTATCAAAATCCCGCAGGCCAAACCGCCACAACGCAGGGCGAACAGACCGCGATGGACATCGGCCCCGCGGTATCCACCGACAAAGCCCCTTGGCCGAAAACCATGCCCGAGCAAATCGCCGCCGTCCGCGCGGCGCTTTCCGCGATGGGCGAGGCCACCCCCGACCAGATCGCCCGCCACTTCGCCCGCGCCCGCACCACCTCGGTGCAACCTCTGCTGGAAAGCCTTGCCGCGCTGGGGTACGCCAGCCGCGCCGACGGCGGGCGGTTTCTGGGGCCGTAGGTTTCTCGGGCCATAGGTTTGTGGGGCCATAGGATTCTGGGGCCGTAAGATTAGCTGCGGCGCAGACCAAAGCGCAGAATCTGGCGATGCACCGTGCTGCGATCCACCCCCATCAGGCGGGCGACAGCAGAGACGTTCCAGCCCTGTGCTGCCAGCAGATGCTGCAACAGCGCGGGCCCGGTGGTGCTGTCGGATGCGACCCCCGGCAGATGCGGCAGCAGATCGGCGCGGCCCAAAGTGACAGCCCCTGCCTGCGGCGGGTAACTGGCGGCCAAAGTTGCCGCCAGCGCCGCCATCTGATGCAGATTGCCGCCCCAGTCTTGCGCCGCAAGCTGTGCCGCGGCTTGCGCGTCAAAGCTGACCTGCACACCAAAGGCGCGGGCGAACAGCCGCTCGGCCAGCGCGATCAAATCCTGCCGCTGCCGGATGGCGGGCAGATGCAGCGCCGCCCCCGCCAAGCGGTGCAAAAGGTCTGGCCGGATGCCGGTTTGCGGATCGGTGCCAAGCGTGGCTACGATCCGCGCGTTCGAGCGGCGCTCTCGCAAGGCCCCGACCGGGCGATAGCTGCCCGCCGCAATCAGCGTCAGCAGGCGGGCTTGCAAGCGGGGCGGCAACTCATTAAGGTTCTCCAGCAGCAGCGTGCCACCCTCGGCGGCATCAATCAGGCCGGGACTGTGGCCACGCGGATCACCACGGCCAAACAGCACCGCCGCCTCATCCTCGGTCAGGCTTTCGCAGGCGACCGTGATGCAGGGGCCGTGGCGGCTGACCGCATGGATCGCCTGCGCAAGGCTGGATTTGCCCGAACCGCTTGCCCCGGTGATCAGCAGCGGCATCTGCCCCGGTGCCAGTGTCGCCGCCCGGTGAAGCAGCGCCCGCATCGTGGGATCATCGCCCGCCAAAGCGCGCAGGGCGGGGGGGATCGCCGGGTTGCTTGGGCGTTGCGGTTGGGGGATGCGGCGCGGCTCGATGGCATGGGCGAACAGGCGGTAGCCGTCGCGGGTCTGGATCAGGCGATCGCGTGCGGCGCGTTGGCGGGTCAGGCCTTCGAGCGTATCTAGGCCAAGCTCGAACACCTCGGACACATGCCGCCCGATCAGGCCCTGCCCCTTGCGCCAATCGCGCGACAGCGTGCGGGCCATCAACCGGGCAGCCCCATTGGTCATCCCAATCACATGGCCGCCTGCATCCAAGGTCAGCGCCGCCTCGGGATCGACATCGAGAAAATCCGGGCTGCTGGCCAGCCGCAGCACCCAATCCGAGCGGCTTTCGGCCATGATATTGGCCATCTCGATCCGCCTTGCAGTCTGGCGCACAAGGTTCAGCGCAAGGAACTGGCTGGCGCGTGCAAGGGGGGATGACAGCAGCGAGATATCCAGGACCGCAGCCAAGCTGCCCGCGGTGTCATAGATTGGTGCGGCAGTGCAGGACAGCCCGCCATGGGTGACATCGAAATGATCGCTTTGGTGGATGATCAGCGGCTCACCGGTTTCAATGCAGGCCCCCAGCGCGCAGGTGCCCGCCCGCGCCTCGGACCATTCCGCGCCCATGTAAAGGCCGCTGCGGCGCAGGTCTTGCTTTTGGCTATCCTCGCCGAGATATTCCACCGTCACGCCGTCGCGGTCCGACAGCAGCAAGACATAGTTCTGCCCGGCGACCAGCTTGTACAGATCGTCAATGCCAGAGCGCGCGATGGAGATCAGGTCTGCCGAGCGTTCGCGGTGCTGGCGCAGGGCGGTGTCGGGCAGGATATAGGCCTCGGCCCGCGCGGTGGGGTCAAGGCCGTGCTTGTCGAGACAACGCAGCCAGCTTTGCACCACCAGCGGATCACGGCTGCCGCTGCCGTGGCGGGCGGCAGCCTCGATTTCGCGGATATGCTCGATATCGGTCTGCATCGGCCCTCCAACCTCGCACCCCTTTTGATGGGGGCGGCAGAGGTGATCCTAGCCGACAATTTCCGATTGCATAACCCAGCCGTCTGCATGGCGCAGCATTCCGCCATGCTGCGCGCGCACCTGTTGCACGGGGGTGCAACAGGTGTGTGCAGGGGTGCAACAGGGGGGCGGGCTAAGGTGCTGAAATCGTTTGATGTGGTTTTGGCGGTTTGGTGTGGGGTGTCGCAGGGCCACTCTGTCTGCAAGTTGAGGGAGGACCAGAATGAAAGCCTTACGTTTCCACGCCGCCAAGGATTTGCGGATTGAGGATATCGACGCTGTTCCGGCCCCCGGACCGGGGCAGGTGGTGATCCGCAACCGTTTCGTCGGCATCTGCGGCACCGATCTGCATGAATATGCTTACGGTCCGATCTTTATTCCATCCGCGCCGCATCCGTTCACCAAGGCCATGCTGCCGCAGGTTTTGTGCCATGAGTTTGGCGGTGTGGTGACCGCCGTGGGCGCGGGCGTTGCCCATGTGCAGGTCGGGGATCGGGTCTCGGTGCAACCGCTTATCATGCCGCGCGCCGGGGATTATTTCGCCGATCGCGGCTTGTTTCATCTCAGCGAAAATCTGGCACTGGCGGGGTTAAGCTGGATTTCAGGCGGCATGGCCGAGGCCGCTTTGCTGAACGATTACAACGTGGTGAAAATCCCCGATGCGATGCGTGATGAAGAAGCCGCCTTGGTCGAGCCCACCGCCGTCGCGGTTTATGCCTGTGATCGCGGGCAGGTTTCGGCGGGTCACTCGGTGCTGATCACCGGGGCCGGGCCGATTGGGATGCTGACCCTGCTGGCCGCCAAGGCCTTTGGGGCCACCAAGCTGTTTCTGTCCGATCTGAACGACACAAGGCTGGAACTGGCGCGGGGTATCCTGCCCGAAGTGATCACTCTGAACCCCAAGCGCGACGATATTGGGGCTGTGATCCGCGCGCAGACCGAAGGCGGCGTTGGCTGCGATGTGGCGCTGGAATGTGTCGGCAATGAAAAGGCGCTGCAAAGCTGCCTTGACGCTGTGCGCAAGCAGGGCACCATCGTGCAGGTTGGTTTGCATCCGGGCAATTCGGCGATCAACTGGCACAATGAAACCTTCAAGGATGTCGATATTCGCGGCTCTTGGGCCTATCCGACCCATCTTTGGCCGCGGGTGATCGACCTGATCGCAAGCGGAGCGATTCCGGCGATGAAGGTGGTGACGAAGAAAATCCGGTTGGATGAGGCCGTGACGCAGGGCTTTGACGTTTTGCTCGACCCCGTCGGAACGCAGTTGAAAATTCTGATTGATCTCGGATGACCTAACCGCCGTGCGACTGACAGGTCTGGGAGGGCCCGCGCGCGGCACTTCAATATGAAAGTAAAAGGGAGGAAACCATATGCTTGATAATACCCCTCAGGGCGCACTCGCAGCCCTAGTGGCCGATCTGAATCGCGCGCTGGTGGCGCAGGACGGTGCTGCGGTGGCCGGGTTGTTTCTGGAAACCGGCTATTGGCGCGATCTGGCCGCCTTCACTTGGAATCTGAAAACCTGCGAGGGCCGCGCGCAGATTGCGGCGATGACCAAGGCGCAACTGCCGAAAATCGCGCCGAAATCGCTGGCCCTTGACCCCGGTGAAGCGGTCAGTGACGCCGATGGAGTCACCGAAGGCTGGCTGCTGCTGGAAACCGCCAGCGGGCGCGGTCAGGGCTATATTCGGATGAAAGACGGCAAGATCTGGACGCTGCTGACCACGCTGCATGAACTCAAGGGCCATGAAGAACCGCGCAAGCTGCGCCGCCCGATGGGGGCCGAGCATGGCCATGATCCGATGCGCAAGACGTGGAAGGAAAACCGTGAGGATGAGGCCGCACGGCTGGGCTACGCCGATCAGCCCTATGTGCTGGTGATCGGCGGCGGGCAGGGCGGCATAGCTTTGGCTGCGCGGTTGCGGCAGTTGTCGGTGCCGACCATCGTGATCGACAAGAACCCCCGCCCCGGCGATCAGTGGCGCAACCGCTACAAATCGCTCTGCCTGCATGATCCGGTTTGGTATGATCATTTGCCCTATATCCCGTTCCCCGAAAATTGGCCGGTGTTCGCGCCGAAGGACAAGGTCGGCGATTGGCTGGAGATGTACACCAAGGTGATGGAGCTGAATTACTGGTCCTCTACCACCGCCACATCCGCCAGTTATAATGAGGCGAAGGGTGAATGGACCGTTACCGTGCTGCGCGACGGGAAGCAGGTTATCCTGCACCCAAAACAGCTTGTGCTTGCCACCGGGATGTCGGGCAAGGCCAATGTGCCGGTCTTTAAGGGGCAGGATGTCTTCAAAGGCGAGCAGCAACATTCCAGCCAGCACCCCGGCCCGGATGGCTATCGTGGCAAGAAGGTGGTGGTGATCGGGGCCAATAACTCGGCGCATGATATTTGTGCGGCGCTGTGGGAGAACGGCGCGGATGTGACGATGGTGCAGCGATCTTCCACCCATATCGTCAAATCCGACAGTCTGATGGATGTTTGCCTAAGCGGGCTTTATTCCGAACAGGCGGTGGCGAATGGCATCACGCATGACAAGGCCGATATGATCTTTGCCTCGGTGCCGTATGGCATCATGGCGGGCTTCCATGTGCCGCAATATGACGAGATCAAGAAGCGCGACGCGGGGTTTTATGCGGCGCTGGAAAAGGCCGGGTTCCAGTTGGATTTTGGCGATGACGAGTCCGGTTTGTTCATGAAATACCTGCGGCGGGGGTCGGGCTATTACATTGATGGGGGGGCCTGTGATCTGATCATCGACGGCTCGATCAAGCTGCAATCGGGCAAGGGTATCAGCCATCTGTCGGAAAGCGCTGTGGTGCTGGACGATGGCACCGAACTGGCCGCCGATCTGGTGGTTTATGCCACGGGGTATGGCTCGATGAACGGCTGGGCTGCCGATCTGATCAGTCAGGAAGTGGCGGATAAGGTGGGCAAATGCTGGGGGCTTGGGTCCGATACCACCAAAGACCCCGGCCCGTGGGAGGGTGAGCAGCGCAACATGTGGAAGCCGACGATGCAGCCCGGCCTGTGGTTTCACGGCGGCAACCTGCACCAATCGCGGCATTATTCGCGCTATCTCGCCTTGCAACTGAAGGCGCGTCATGTTGGCTTGGACACCTCGGTCTGGGGGCTGGAGCCGCCGCACCATCTGCGCTGAGTGTAAGCCCAACCGCCGTTTTCGGGTGACGGTTGGGTGATCCTAGCGCCCGATCCTTCTGCCGATCCAGCCCCGATCATTCAGACCGATTGCCGCAGGCAGCCCTGCACGGGCCGGATTGCGTTGCTCTAAGCTGCACCACAGATTAGGCATCGCAGGGTCAAAGGCAGGGCGGATATGACGCGGCAGGACGATCAGGCAACAGCCACAGAGCTGGCCGAGTTGATAGGCCCCGAGCGGCGCGCGCTGCGTCGGGCGGCGGTTTTGGCGGGGCTGGCGGCGCTGATCTGGCCGTTGCAAGCTGCTTTGGTGGCAGGTGCGCTGGCTGGATTGCTGACCGATGCCGCGCCGCTTTGGTCCTATGCCGCCGGATTTGCCTTATTGGGGGTGCTGCGCGCGCTTTTGAACCACTGGGCCGAGGGCATTGCCTTCACCGCAGGTCTGCGCGTCACCAGCCAGTGCCGGGCGGCGATTGTGGCGCGCGAGGCGTGCCGCAGTGACGGCCCCGCAGCAGGCATTATCGCCGCCCTCGCCGCCGAAAAGCTGGACGCGCTGTTGCCCTATGTCAGCCGCTACGCCCCGGCGCGGGCGCGGGTGATGCTGGTCCCCGCGCTGATCCTCGCGCTGGCGTTCTGGCAATCCTGGGCGGTGGGGGTGATCTTTCTGATCACCGGCCCGCTGATCCCGGTGTTCATGGCGCTGATCGGGTGGGCTGCGCAAACCGCCAGCCAGCGCCAGATGGCCGAGATCGGCAGCCTGAACGATCTGCTGGTCGAGCGCCTGCAAGCCCTGCTGGATATCCGGTTGCTGGGCGCGGGTGAGGCCGTGGCGCACAGCTTTGCCGAAGCTGCCGACCGTCTGCGTGCGCAAACCATGGCAGTGCTGCGGGTGGCGTTTTTGTCCTCGGCGGTGTTGGAGCTGTTTGCCGCCATCGGGGTTGCGATGGTGGCGGTCTATGTCGGGTTTTCGCTGTTGGGCCTGCTGGGGTTCGGCAGCTATGCCACACCTTTGACCCCCGCCGCTGGTATCTTCCTGCTGCTGCTCGCCCCCGAGTTCTACCAACCGCTGCGCGATCTGTCCGCCGCATGGCATGACCGCGCGGCGGCACTGGCGGTGGCTGTGGAATGGGACGAATGGCAGCGGCGCACCGATCCGCCGCTGCTGGGGCAGGGCGCTGCTGCGGCGCGGTTGGCCGGGCCTGCGGATATCGTCGCCACGGGGCTGAGGGTGCGGCTTGGACAGCATGTGCTGACCCTGCCGGATTTCAGCCTTGCCGCAGGCGAGACACTCGCGCTGCTCGGGCCAAGTGGTGCTGGCAAGACCACTTTGTTACGGTTGCTCGCCGGGATGCTGCAACCTGAAGCGGGGCACATCCGGGTTGCGGGCCAGCCGTTGAATGATCAGACCGCCGATAGCTGGCGCGCGGGATTGGGCTGGATGCCACAACAGCCGCATTTTCTGAACGCCAGCCTGCGGCATAACCTCAGCCTCGGGCGGTCCGGCGATCTGGCCACCGTGCTGCGGGCGGTGTCGATGCAAGATGTGATCGCAGGGCTGCCGCAGGGTCTGGCAACCCGGCTGGGCGAGGGCGGTGGTGGGCTTTCGGGCGGCGAGGCGCGCCGACTGACCCTTGCCCGCGCCCTGCACGCCCGCCCCGAAGTGCTGCTGGCCGATGAGCCGACCGCCGATCTGGATGCGCTTACCGCCGAGACCGTCACCGCAGGTCTGCTGACGCTGGCGGCTTCTGGGTGCAGCCTGATCATCGCCACCCATGACGAGGCGCTGGCCGCCCGGATGGGCCGGGTGATCCGGCTGGAGGCGCCGGTATGAAGGCCCTTTGGCAGGTGTTTTTGTGGATATGGCGCGACCAGCGCATTCCGCTGTTGCGCGGGGCTTTGCTGGGTGTGGTGGTGCTGCTGGCCGGGGTCGCCTTGCTGGGGCTATCGGGCTGGTTCATCACCGCTGCCGCTGCGGCAGGGATGGCCGGGGTTGGGGTATCGTTTGACGTGTTCCGCCCCTCGGCCTCGGTGCGCTTCCTCGCCTTAGGCCGCACCGCCGCGCGCTATGGCGAGCGGGTTTTAACGCATGACGCGACCCTGCGGGCTTTTGCCACCCTGCGGGTGCGCCTGCTGCAAAGCTATACACGCGCGCCTTATGACCGGCTGAGCCGTCTGCGTGGCCCGCAGATGCTGAACCGTCTCACCGCCGATATTGACGCGCTGGATGGTCTGCCGTTGCGGTTGATCCTGCCGCTGATCGCTGGGATCGCGACGCAACTGCTTACTTTTGCGCTGCTTTGGGCGCTGGTGGGGGTGGGCGTTGCCGCCACCTTGGCGTTGGGCTTTGTCGGTGGTGGCGCTGTGGTGCTGATCTGGGCGGGCAGGGCGGGCTTTGCGCCCTCGCGCCGCGCCGAACTGGCAGCCCAAGCCTTTCGCAGCCGCGTCATAGATCTGGTGCAAGCGCGCGGTGATCTTGCGATCTACGGCCAACTTGCGGCGCAGACCGCCGCGGTTCTGGCTGCAGACCGCCGCAGGCAAGCCGCCCGCCTTGCGCAAGACCGTGTCGAGCGGCGGGCGGGCCTTGCGCTGTCTTGCCTTGGCACCGGGCTGGCGACGGTGGCCTTGGCGTTGGGCATGGCGCTGGTGCAACGCGGCCAGCTTAGCCCCGCGCTGGCCGCGCTGGGCTTCTTTGCCGCCCTCGCTTTGTCGGAAACCGTATCCCCGCTGCGCCGTGCGGTGGCTGAACTGGGCCGGATGACCCTTGCCGCCCGCCGCGTGGTGCAGGGCCTGTCCGCGCCCGCGCTTCAAACCGGGCAAAACCACACCGCGACCACGCTGCGCTTCGAGGCCGTCAGCCACCACCGCCCCGATGCTGCCCGCCCCAGTCTGCACCCGCTCAGCTTCAGCCTGCATCCCGGCGAAACCCTCGCCCTTGTCGGCCCCAGCGGTGCGGGAAAATCCACCGCTTTGTTGCTTGCCGCAGGTCTGCTTCGCCCCAGCAGTGGCACGATCTGGCTGGGCGACCACAAACTGCCCGACTGGGATGAGACGGCCCTGCGTGCGCAACTGACCCTGATCCCGCAACGCGCCGCCCTGATGGCGGGTAGCATCCGTCAAGCGTTGAGCCTCGCCGCACCCGAGGCAGACGACCCGTCGCTGTGGGCGGCGCTGCAAGCCGTGGCTTTGGACCAAGTCATCCGTGCCAAAGGCGGCCTTGACGCCCAACTCGGGCCACGTGGCGCGGGCCTTTCCGGCGGCGAAGCCCGTCGCCTGAGCATCGCCCGGGCCCTGTTGCGCCGCCCCGCGATCCTGCTGTTGGACGAGCCGACCGAGGGGCTTGATACCGCCACCGCCCGCGACGTTCTGCACGGCATCCGCCGCTCTCTGCCCCATGCCGCGATCCTGACTGCGTCACATCGCCCTGTCGAGCTGGATTGGGCTGACATTGTGCGGATGCTGCCTTAAATTATAATCTGTGATATAGCTTAGCCCGTGCGATTGGGTGCAGGCTTGAAACAGCAAGCGATATCGGTCCCCGATCAGCAGGAGCACATCCATGGAATTCGGCATTGTTGAGCTTTCGCGGCTACAATTCGCCACCACCGCGATGTTTCACTTCCTGTTCGTGCCGCTGACCATCGGCCTGTCGATCATCGTCGCCATCATGGAAACGGTCTATGTGATGACCAATCGCCCGATCTGGCGGCAGATGACCAAGTTCTGGGGCGCATTGTTCGGCATCAACTTTGCGATTGGTGTGGCGACCGGCATCACCATGGAATTCCAGTTTGGCATGAATTGGAGCTACTATAGCCAATACGTTGGCGACATATTCGGCGCACCCCTCGCCATCGAGGGTCTGATGGCGTTCTTTCTGGAAGCCACCTTCGTCGGCCTGTTCTTCTTCGGTTGGGACAAGCTGAGCAAAGTCGCCCATCTCGCGGTGGCTTGGCTGGTTGCAATCGGCTCTAACTTCTCAGCTTTGTGGATTCTGATCGCCAATGGCTGGATGCAAGACCCGGTGGGGGCCGAATTTAACCCAATGACGATGCGGATGGAGATGACCGATTTCTGGGCCGTGCTGTTCAACGAAGTGGCGCAGGCGAAATTCGTTCATACCGTGTCGGCGGGCTATGTCACCGCCTCGGTCTTCGTGTTGGGCGTCTCGGCTTGGTATCTGCTGCGCGACCGCCATGTTGAACTCGCGCGCCGTTCCATTGCAGTGGCGGCGGCGTTTGGCCTCGCCTCGGCGTTTTCGGTCGTGCTGTTGGGCGACGAATCCGGCTACAACGCCACCCACAGCCAAAAGATGAAACTCGCGGCGATTGAGGGCATGTGGCACACCGAACCCGCCCCCGCCGCGATCACCGCCTTCGGCTTCCCGGATCAAGAGGCGCGCGAGACGCATTACGCCATCCATATCCCCTATGTGATGGGCCTGATTGGCACCCGGTCTTTGACCGCCGAAATTCCCGGCATCACGGAACTGGTGGAGCAGGCAGAGGTCCGCATTCGCTCGGGCATGATCGCCTATGAGGCGCTGCTGACCCTGCGCGCCGAGCGTGAGGCGACGCCTGCGGTGGTGAAAGATACGTTCGAGTTGCACTCTGCCGACCTCGGCTTTGCCCTGCTCCTGCGTAAATATACCGATACGCCGCATCTGGCGACCGAAGCGCAGATCAAGATGGCCGCGAATGACACCGTGCCCACCGTCTGGCCGCTGTTCTGGGCTTTCCGCATCATGGCGGGCCTTGGGTTTTTGTTCATCGGCACCATGATCTACTTCTTCTACCGCGCCTCGTTCAAGCGGATGCAATTCCCGCGCCCGGCGCTGCATATGGCGGTCTGGATGATCCCTGCACCATGGATTGCCGCCGAAATGGGCTGGTTTGTTGCCGAATTTGGCCGCCAGCCCTGGACGGTGGACGGCGTGCTGCCCACCGCGATGTCGGTCTCGGCGCTGTCGATGACCGAGGTGGCGATCACGTTGGCGGGCTTTGTGATCTTCTATTCGGTGCTGTTCGTGGTCGAGATGGGGTTGATGCTGAAATACATCCGCAAAGGCCCGTTCCTTGAGGTGGCCGAAACCGAGGCTTGGATGAAGCGCCATGAAATCCGGCTGATGGGGCGCAAAAACGCCGATGCCATCGCAATGCCAGCGGAGTAACACCATGATCTTGCATGAACTTCTCAGCTATGAAACCCTGCGCCTGACATGGTGGGTTTTGGTCGGCGTGCTGCTGATCGGCTTTGCGCTGACCGATGGCTTCGATATGGGCGTCGGGGCTTTGCTGCCCTTCGTTGCCAAAACCGACACCGAGCGCCGGGTGGCGATCAACACCATAGGCCCGGTGTGGGAGGGCAATCAGGTCTGGTTCATCGTCGGTGGTGCTGCGATTTTCGCCGCTTGGCCGCCACTTTATGCGGTTTCGTTTTCAGGGTTTTATCTGGCGATGTGGCTGGTGCTGGCGGCGCTGATCGTCCGACCCGTGGCGTTCAAATATCGCTCCAAACGCGACGATCCGCGCTGGCGGGCGCTATGGGATTGGGCATTGTTCGCGGGCGGTGCTGTGCCTGCCACGATCTTCGGCGTCGCGGTTGGCAATGTGTTGCAAGGTGTGCCGTTCCATTTTACCGACGATCTGCACGCGATCTACGAAGGCGTTTGGTACATGAAATTCCTCAGCCTTCTCAATCCTTTTGCGCTTTGTGCTGGCCTCGTCTCATTGTCTATGCTGGTGATGCATGGTGCTGCTTGGCTGACCCTGAAAGCGGAAGGCCCGGTGCAAATCCGCGCCCGTCGGATTGGGTCGTGGGCAGCACTGGTGGCGGTTGGCGGTTATATCGGCTTAGGCCTCTGGCTGGCCTACGGCTTTGACGGCTATCAGATCGCGGGCGCTTACCTCACCGACGGCCCGTCTAACCCGCTGCATTTCGAGGTGACGAAGGGCGGCAGTTGGATGCAGGCCTACGCCCTGCGGCCTTGGATCGTGATTGCCCCCGCGATGGGTGTGCTGGGCGGGCTGTTGGCGTTCCTCGGCCTGAGGGCAGGGCGCGAAATCACAACGCTGCTCGCCTCCAAAATGGCGATTTTCGGCATGATAGCCTCGGTCGGGCTGACGATGTTTCCGTTCATTCTGCCCTCATCCAGCGATCCGCGATCCTCGCTGACGGTCTGGAACGCCTCATCCTCACACCTGACTTTGTTCATCATGCTGGTGGTTACGGCGATCTTCCTGCCGCTGATCCTGATCTACACTGCGTGGGTTTACAAAGTGCTCTGGGGCAAAGTCACCGAGGCGGATGTCTCGGAAAACTCCCACGGTCTTTACTGAAAGGACAAGAATATGTGGTATTTCGCTTGGATGCTCGGCCTGCCGCTGGCCGCAATGTTCGCGGTGGTTAACGCGATGTGGCTTGAGATGCTGGAAGACAGCCGCAAAATCGGCAGCCTTGACGACGCCGAAGACTAACGCAGCCAAAGCCCTTCGCGCTTCAGCACAAACCTGATCGCCTGCTCGCGCCGGGGCAGGTCGTCACGGTCGAACAACGCCCGCACCTTGCGACCCCGGTTCTGATAAATCATCAACCGCGCGGGCTCGTGATCCCGCAGAATCCGCCGCAAATCCTTTTGCCCTGCCACATGTTCTAAAACTTCAACCACTTGGTCACTTTCCCGCGCATAAAGCAGAGGTAAAGTGCGGTAATGACAAGTCACATCGCCATCTAAACCCGCCAGCGCAGCACCCGGACGCCCGCCACCAAAGCTGTGAATGACCAAAGGCAAAGCGATCTGATCCAGCCACGGGTAAATTTCCTGACACACCAAAGCCTCTGGCCGATCATCGCGAATGGCCAGTGCATAGTCCAAAAACCGCTGCCCGAACGCCTGCGGGCTGGCATGAAAAAACCACCCGGCGTTGAAATATAGGAAGCGTTGCCAGTAATTCTGCGGCTGGCTCGGATCAATCGTATCGTCGAACTCCAAGCCAAACCGATTATACAGCGCGCGCCATGTCGCGGCCAAATCCGGCCCATACAATTCTTGCACAGGCCAAGTCCCCTCGCGCCGCATCGAGGCTGCGGGTTTGGCGAAATCAAACCCCACCGTGTCGAAATCACCCGTGATCAGCGTATCGGTGTCCAGAAACAAGAACGGCTGATCCGGCAGTGCCGCCAATGCCTCAATCTTATTGCCATGCGGATAGCTTTGCCCGAAATGTACCGCCTCAAACGGCACAAACTCCGCGCCGAGGTCCAGCAACATCCCCCGCACCGCTGCATCGCTGACAGCAACAGATTTCGGCCAAGCCCCGCCCTGCTGCGGTTCGGCCAAGTAAAGCTTGCCCGCAAAATCCGCGTTGGTCGCCCGCAACGACGCCGCCAGCAACAAAGCCTCATACTGAAGCCGCCCTGCCTGCACCACCGCGACGATATTGAACGCTTGCCGCGCGGGCTTGGGATCGGTCATGTTTCTCTCGCGGGGATGGGCCCCCGTGCTGCTGCTGTTGGCGCGACATTAGGCGCGATTGCAGGGCAGCAAAAGCAAAAGGAGGTTCAGATGCGTAGGAATTCCCTGATTGTTGCCGTCATCGCGACAATTCCCGCCGTCGCCGTCGCGACAATTCCCGCCGTCGCCGTCGCGACAATTCCCGCCGTCGCCGTCGCGACAATCCCCGCTACGGCCCGCGCCGAAAACTTCACCACCGCCGCCGAGATCAAACCGATCCTCGACGCCACCCGCGCCAACTGGATCGCGGTGCGCGCATTTGACGGCAAGGATCTGCTCTACTTCACCCAGCTTCTGTCATGGCGCTGTGGCTTAAGCGAAATCCGCTACGGATTGAACGGCGCCGCCCCCGACAAGGTCTGGCCGATGGAGCCCTGCTATGACGCCGAGCCGCAACCCAACGCGCTGAAGCTGGAGGGCGCAGAGATTTACCTCACCGCAGCGCTGGGCTCGATCCAGACCATCACGATCAGCGTGACCTATGATGATGGCACCGAAGCCCATGCAGATTTCAACCGAGCCGCCGTGATGACGCCCTGATTTCATCTTGGCAAAAATACTCCCGCCGGAGGCATCCGCGATATCGGGCGGAGCCTCCGGCGGGAGTATTTACCCCAATGTGAAATTAACGCGCAGGCGTGAACCGCAGTGACAGGCAAGACATCCCACCATCCAGCTTGGCACATTCGCTGTTGCCAATCTCGCGCACAGCATAGCCCGCCTGCTCCAACGTCGCGCGGGTTTTTGCAAAGCCAGCGGGCATGATCACCAGATCGTTGAAGCGGATCGAATTGGCGCAAGCCTCCTCGCCCTCGGTGACATGGATCACCTTATAGCCGTCAAAACAGCCCGAGTCCGCCAGCCGTTTGGTCGACAGGATCGTCTCGGCACCCAGCAGCGAGCAATCGGTTTTGAAGTGCAAAACCCCCGGCGGCGTGAACACCTCGCGCACGCTATAGCCCCAATCCGCCACCAACCGCCTCAGTTCCGCCACCCCCGCGGCATTGGTGCGCGCTGAGCGGCCGACCAGAATCTCGGTCTCGGTGGTCAGAATATCGCCGCCCTCAATGAAGCTGTCAGCGCCCTCAATCCGCAACACTTGGCCGTAAAGCGCCTGCAAATGCGGTGCCATTTCCGCCGCTTCGCCCAGACGCGAGGGCGCACCGGGCCGCATCACCACAGCGCCTTTCGGCAGGCACAACGCGGTATCCTCGACAAACACCGAATCCGGGAAAGCCTCCAGCGCGGCCAATTCGACGACTTCCGCCCCGGTCGAGATCAGCGCCGCGATATAATCCGCGTGATGCGCCTGCATCAGCGCCAGATCTGGTGTGCCGGTATCCACCGCGCGCAAGCCCGCGATGATGCTGGCCGAGGGTCTGCGCGTGATGGCATGGCTGAACGTGTAAGACTGCATGAAAGACTCCTGATCCGAATTTGCGCGACACTAAGGCAAACTTCGCGCCCACGCAAATCCAAGCGCGGCAGCCCGCAGCCAAAACCGACGAGCCAAAGCTTAAGCCTTTCCTGTGTCAGTATATTCCAGAAACAGGTTGGGCGATCACCCCCCCGTGTTTGGCGCTGATACATCCTGTGTGTGTATAAGCCCCCGATCCTCTCTGCAAAGCAGTCCGCAGTGCCGCAGCGCGGGCGATGGCACTGGGCGGTCTGTTATTGCGCGCTGCGCGATCTCGCCATCGGGCCGGATCTACAGCGGGATGTCTGGCGCAGCGCGGTAAACCAATCTGCGCGACCTGACCCGGTCTGCTTGCGGAACCGCGCATTCAGCGAGTCCAAATCAAGATCAGCTGCCGCGCCGGGCTGCAGCCGGATCACCACCTGACACCGATCGCTGTTTGGCAACGGTTCCGGTCATTGTCCAAGCTGCCATTGTTGGTGCGAAGGTTTGAGGCGGCGCGGGCTGCGGTCCAGTCTGTAAGCCGTGGAGTAATCTGGGATGGTGCGGCGGTCATTGCAGAGCCTCGATCCGATCAGGCAAGCCAGAGACTTGGGCGAGGTCATGCTCAGCGCGAGTCGAGTTGACCCATTTGCCGATTGCGATGGCTGTTGCTGTCTACGAAAGGCACCTCTGCCAGCAGATCAATGGCGCGGCGCGGAAGGTCGCAAACTTCAAGCGTAGCCATTCCGGATCACAGATCAGCGCGGGGCCCATGTCCGACGGGACAAGTTCGGCAACCTTCCTGCTGGCGAAGAGTATCTGCATTTAATCCTCCAAAAATGGCAAGATGGACGGCGGGGTGCCGGAAGCCTTTTCTGGGATGGCATTGGCCAGTCCTGGAATGATCGCAAGATGCCGGACAATCATCAGGACTGGACCAAGGCGCGCTGTAGACTTACCAGTTTCAAGATCAATGAGATACCGCCTCCCCATCCCGGTTGAGAGAACAACATCTTTCTGCCGCAGGCCCATCACCTACGCCGATTGCGGATCATCAGTCCGAAAGCCTGTGCTTCCGCCGCACCTGCCGTTCGCGCTTTTAGCTTAAGTCCGTCTCGTGCGTCCGCAGGATTTTCCCGCACGGTATTCCGCGACACCTGCAGGCCCCGCACGATCTTCTTGACCGACCAGCCCTGAACGTAGAAGGCCCGCCGAACCCGTGCGATCGTATGCACTCGCTTCATCCCTGCATCCGTTCGCGGCCCGGCAAAGAACGGTCTGACAGAACATCAGGGGGGCAAAATTGCACGCCGAAACACACGGCAGGGAATACATGCTACATTCTTGATCATGACGACTGCGTCAGGCGGAAAGCCGTCATTCGCGTGCTATTTTCCAGCCTTCGGGTTTGGCCAGGCAACATGCGGTGGGGCTGTCATCATGCTGTTTGCGCAAAAAATCTGCTTCGGTTGTGCCAGTTGCAGAAGTCTATGCTGATATTTTTTTACCCTCCAGCATCCAGATCGACGCGGGCCATGCGACCGGCAGCAGGATGCCCTGCGCCATCAATGCGCCGCCGCTCAGGCGCAGCACGCCGGTTGCCAAAGCGCATCTTGCGCGCGATTGCGGCGGCGCATCTTCCGGGTTGAGCAGGCGGATTTCGTAGTGCGCTGTCGGGTCAAGCCCTGTCAGGCGTAGGGCTTTTGGCAGAATCTGCCGGCTCATCTCGATCTGCGCAGAGGTTAGCACAAAGCGCGCCCCGTCTTCGGCGAGTTGCATTTCGGCGATCACGGCGGGGTCTGCGCTGTCAAGCCGCAAGGTCGCGGCCTGCATCAGCCAATCGCGGTTGGATTTCCACCAGGCGGTGACGCGGCCCAATATCTGCGCCTCGTCTGCATCCAGCGCGCGCAGGTCCATCTCGAAGCCAAAGTGACGGGTGGCGGCCACCCAGGCGCGCAGCGACATCGCATGCACGCGGCCTGTGGTATGTGATTTGCGCGCGCCGACATGGCTGCCGACAAGGCAAGACGGCAAAAACAGTGCGGCGTCGTGCTGGATGCGCAGCCGCTCGATTGGATCGAGGCAATCAGACAGCCAGACGCGATGGGTGTGTGCCAGTATGCCTGCGTCGATCCGCCCGCCGCCCGAGGCGCAGCTTTCAAGTTCGACCAGCGGATGTGCGGCGCGCAGGCGGGCCATCAGGGCATAGATGCCACGGCTTTGCGCTGCGTCCACCACCGGCAGAAGGCGGTTGTGATCCCATTTCAGATAGTCGATCGGGTATTCGTGCAGCAGCGCAGACAGCACCGCAAACAGGTGATCTTGAACCGCCTGTATCCCAAGGTTCAGCACCAGTTGATTGCGCCCTGTGGTCTGATCGGCGCGCCCCAGCACCCAATCGGGGTGGGCGCGGTAAAGGTCGCTGTTGGCGTTGATCATCTCGGGTTCGACCCACAGACCAAAGGTCATGTTCAGATCGTGGATGTGGCGGATCAGCGGATGCAGGCCCTGCGGCCATTTGCGCAGGTCCACCGTCCAATCGCCAAGGCTGGAGGTGTCATTGTCGCGCCGCCCGAACCAACCATCGTCGAGCACGAAACGCTCTGCCCCCAAGGCGGCTGCACGGCTGGCGATGTCGGAGAGGGTGGCAAGGTCGTGGTCGAAATACACCGCCTCCCAGCAGTTGTAATGCACCGGGCGCGGGCGGGCCGGGTCGGGCCATGTCACCACGCGATTGCGCATGTCGCGCTGAAACACCCGGCCGATGCCGTTCAGCCCGCTGTCTGACACCACGGCCAGCAGTTCTGCCGATTGGAAGCTGGTCGAGGCTTCCAATTCGGCCCCCCATGCGTGACCAAACTGCACCTGACGCCGCCCGTCTGGCAGCTCTTCGGCCACCATGCGATGCCCGCCTGACCAAGCGTAGTGCAGCGCGCGCACGGTGCCTGCGGTGTTGGTGCAGCCGGGTTCGGGGAACAGGGCGTAGGGCGGATGTTCCTGGCCCGAGCGGCCTGTGCGAGCCTCGCGCAGGCGGGCACCGACTGACCAAGGCTGGCGCTGTAGCTGAAACTCGCCCAGCCATTTGCCTGCCACGTCGATCATCTCGGTGCCTAAGGCGGCGATGGGAAGCACGGGCGCTGCCAGCCAATGCAGACGCACCGGGCGATCCGCGTGCAGGGCGGTCGTCATCGCGATGACGCCCGTGGTATGGGTGCGGAAGCTGTGGGTCAGGCGCAGGCCATCCGCGGCGCTGTGCAGCGTCAGGCTGTCTGGGGCAATCTCGGCACGTTCAAACTGAAAGCGCGGGGTGATCTGGCGGCCATCCACGTCGCTGACCGCCATGCCGGGCTGGCCCTGCCAGTCGGACCCCGGCAGCGGGCAGAGCGACAGATCGGGCAAGCGGTCGAGCATCCCACCGGTCAGATCGGACACCTGCGACAGCGCAACGGCGGCCAGATCTTCGGATAAGGGCAGCGGCGGGCCCCAATAGACCACCTGAGGCACAGCGCCTGTGCTTGCCAGCACAAGGGTTTGCTGGGCGGTATCCAGACGCCATTGCGGCATGGCTTAGACCTCTTTCGGTTCGGTTGTGGCTTTGGCGACGGTGACGCTGTGCGGTGGCATCTGAGGACCGCCCAGCAGGCAATCAAAGCCATCGGGCAGGGTCCATGCCTGAGGGCCGTAATTGGTGAAAAACCACAGATCACCGCGACGGCGCAGGCGGATATGTTCGGGCAGTGCCATGGTTTGCAGGCCTGCGTTTTGGCAGACCAGATCCATCACCGACCCCAGCAACGCCTGATCCGGCCAGCATAGCAAATGCAAAGCGCGGCCATGTTGCGTCAAAGCCGGGCCGCCATCGTCAAAGCGAGCCAGCACCTGAGCCTGACTTTTGGCATGGTCGCGCCAGCGGATGGCATTGCCTTGCACCGCTCCGCCGACCGTGTGCGACAGGCCGGGGCGCAGCGAGGCGACCTCAATCACGCGGTTCTGCGTCAGGGCGTGCAGCGGACCGGGGGGCAAGTCGTGCGGCACGGCAAAGTTGCGGGTCCGTGAACCTGCGCGCGGGCCGATCAGTACCACGCCTTGTGCCGCTTCCAACGCCGCCTGTGCGGCATCAGTCACATGGATCATCGTCGGCACGATCACCGCCGCATAGCCGTCCAAGGCTGCGCCGGGGCGGACCACATCGACATCCAGCCCGCGACGGCGCAGGGCCTCATACCAGCGGAAGGCCAGTTCTTCATAGCGGAAGTCGCGGCCCTGCGGCTGCACCATCGTTGCCCAATAGCTGGCATAGTCGAACACGATGGCCACCGGGGCCTGCTGCACGGCGGGCAGCGGGCCAAGTTGGGCAATCTCTGTCGCAACTTGGCCTGCCTCAAGGCCACCGGGCGATAATTTGTCCACCCCCGGCAGGTTCAGGCCGGCGTGATGTTGCTCTTGCGCGAACGGGGCCTGACGCCAACGGAAATAGCTGACCACCTCGGCGCCATGCGCCATGGCTTCCCATGTCCACAGCCGCACCATGCCGGGCTTGGGCACCGGGTTCCAGGCGGCCCAGTTCACCGGGCCGGGTTGTTGTTCCATCACCCAGAACCGACCGCGCCCGACGCCGCGATACAGATCATGGTGCCATGGCGCGATATCGGGATGCGAGGTTTCCGCCCAGCGGTTGCGCTCGGCCTCTGAGAACGGGAATTTTTCAACAAAGCCAATCGGGTAGCTGTCCCATGAGGCCAGATCAAGGTGGTCGGCCACCGCGAAATGGTCGAAATCCGACACGAAACCCATGAAGTTATGCGTGATCCAGCGGCCCGGCGACTGGGCGCGGATGATGTCGCATTGCATCAGATCATAGGCTGCGACCTGTTCGGAATGAAACCGCCAGAAATCCATCCGATGCGCCGGGTTGGCTTCGGTGACGGTCAGGTTCGGCAGGCTGACTTGCGCGAAATCGGCGACCTCCATCGACCAGAACACCGCGCCCCAAGCCTCGTTCAACTGATCGCAGGATTGATAGCGACGGCGCAGCCAGTCACGGAACGCCCGCAGATCTTCTGGCCCCCAAGACAATGTGGTGTCGTGGCAGCCATATTCATTGTCGGTCTGCCAGCCGACCAGACCGGGATGATCGCCGTAACGCTTGGCAATGGCGGTGACAATCCGCGCGCTTTCATACCACCATGTTTTTGATGACATCGTGTAATGCCTGCGCGAGCCAAAGCCGCGCACCCGACCCTGTTCATCATAGGGCAGAATTTCAGGACATGCATCGACCAGCCATTTCGGCGGGGTGGCGGTGGGGGTGCCCAGCACGATCTTCAGCCCTGCGGCGTGCAGCACATCCATGGCGCGGTCCAGCCAGCCAAAGTTGAACTGATCCCGCGCAGGCTCGATCCGCGACCACGCAAATTCACCGATGCGGACGTAAGCGATGCCCAATTCCCGCATTCGGCGTGCATCGGTGGCCCAGCGGCTTTCATCCCACTGTTCGGGATAATAACAAACTCCCAGCATCAGCGCGTCAGATCCCCATTCAGCACGGCATTGCCGCCCGCGTCGAACAAATGGCAGGCGCGGGCCGGAAAGCCGATCTGCATGCTGTCACCGGGGCGCTCCGGGGCCAGACCATCGGCCTTGACCGCGATTTCGGTGCCATCAGCAAGGCCCACGAAGAACAAGGTCTCCGACCCCAGATGTTCGGCCAGATGCACCTTTGCGGGCAACACCGCGTCGCCTGCACCGGTGGCGCTGGCATGTTCGGGGCGCAGGCCCAGCGTCATCTTGCCCGCCGACGCCAACGAACCCGCCAGTTGCAACACAGCCCCGCCGGGCAATGTCACTTCGATGCCACCGTCATGGGGGCGGGCATCAACCGCGATAAAGTTCATCTTCGGGCTGCCGATAAAGCCCGCAACGAACAGGTTTTTCGGGCGGTGATACAGCTCTAGCGGGCTGCCGACCTGTTCAATGCGACCCGCCGACAGCACCACGATCTTGTCGGCCATCGTCATCGCTTCGACCTGATCATGCGTCACATAGATCATCGTCGCACCCAGATCCTGATGCAGCCGCGAGATTTCGCCGCGCATCTGCACCCGCAACGACGCATCAAGGTTCGACAAAGGCTCGTCGAACAGGAACACTTCGGGGTTGCGCACAATCGCGCGGCCAATCGCCACCCGTTGCCGCTGCCCGCCCGAAAGCTGGCCCGGTTTGCGCGCCAGCAAAGGTTCAAGTTGCAGCATCTTGGCCGCCGCCGCCGTGCGCTTGGTAATCTCGGCCTTGTCATGGCCGGTCATCCGCAGGCCAAAACCGATGTTCTCGCCCACCGTCATATGCGGATAAAGCGCGTAGCTTTGGAACACCATTGCCACACCACGATCTGACGGGCCGACTTGGGTCATATCGCGCCCACCGATGCGCAGCGCACCTTGCGAGATATCCTCCAGCCCCGCGATCATCCGCAGCAAGGTGGATTTGCCGCAGCCCGAGGGGCCAACAAACACGCAGAACTCGCCGTCTTTGATCTCTAGGTCGATGCCCTTGATGATGCTGATCGCACCAAAGTCTTTTTTGACGTTGCTTAGGCTTACTTCGGCCATGACAGGCTCCTTTTCATCAGCCCTTGGTCGCGCCAAGGGTCAGTCCGGCAATGAAATGCCGCTGCATCAGGAAAAACATCAGCACGGGGGGCAGGGCTGCTACTATGGACCCGGCAGATACCAGATGCCACGCCGCCACCCATTGCCCGTTCAGCGCATAAAGTCCTGCCGTGACGGGCATCGCGTGTTGGCCCTGCACCAGAACCGTGGCCCAGAAGTAGTCGTTCCACACGAAGGTAAACACCAGCACCGACAGCGCCGCGATGGCAGGGCGCATCAAGGGCAGCACAATATGGCGGAAAATCTGCCATTCGCTGACGCCTTCAACCCGCGCGCTTTCGATCAACGCAAATGGCATACCCTTGATGAAATTGCGCATGAACAGAGTGCAAAATCCGGTCTGGAACGCCACATGAAACAGCACCAGCCCCAGCGTCGTGTCGTACAATCCGGCCTTAAGGGTCAGCTCACGCACCGGCACCATCAGGATCTGGAACGGGATGAAGTTGCCTGCCACAAAGGCAAAGAACACCCACAGATTGGCGCGAAAGCCGTACACCGCCAGTGCAAATCCGGTCAGGCACGACAGACCCACCGCGCCGATCACCGTCGGGATCGTGACCTTGAACGAGTTCAGGATATACCAGCCAATCGGGCTGTCGCGAAACACCGAAGCGTAGTTTTCAAAGGCGATCGACGAGGGCATGCCAAAGTAGTTGCCCGCCGCCAGATCAGAGGCAGGCCGCAGCGATGTCACTGCAACCCCGATCAGCGGAAACAGCCAGATCACCAAAGCGATGGGCAAAGCGATCTTATAGGCAAGCCGGGCAGGGGCCGAGGCTTTCTGGATCGGGGTCGGAAACATCAGCGGTTCCTTTCCTGTGCGATCATCCGCACGATGAACAGCGTGATGAACACCATCATGATCAGGAACAGCACCACCGCGATGGCGGCCCCGTAGCCCATGCGATAGCCGTATTCGGACAAAGCTTGTTCATACATGAAGTAAGACAGCACCTGACTGGAGCCATAAGGCCCGCCCGCCGTCATGATCGACACCAGATCAAAGCTGCGCAAGGCACCGATCACCGTGACGACCATGGCGATGAAGGTCGCGGGTGCCAGTTGCGGCAAGATCACATGGCGCAGCAAGCGCCAGCCACGGGCATTGTCCATCCGGGCGGCTTCGATCTGCTCAAAGTTCAGATTGTTCAGCCCGGTCAGATACAGGATCATGCAATAGGCCGTTTGCGGCCAAAGCCCAGCGGCGATGATGCCATAGGTGACGTAGCGCTCATCCGCCAGAATGGCCACTTCGCTGCCGGTCAGCCATTTGATCAGTTGCGAAAACAGGCCGAAATCGGGGGCATAGAACCAGGTGAACATCAAGCCGACAACGACCTGGCTGATCACAAATGGGAAGAAGAACAACGACTTGTACAGCCGGATGCCCCAGACGTTCTGGTTCAGAAACAAGGCAGCCGCCAGTCCCATCGGGATCGCCAGCAAATAAAGCCCAAGCCATAGCAGGTTGTTTTTCAGAGCGACATAGAAGGTGTCATCGTCCAGCAACTCGACATAGTTGGCCAGACCGACCCAAGTTTTCGGACCCAGACCGTCCCAGTCCTGAAAGCTGATCCAGATGGATTGCACAATCGGGATCAACACATAAATCAGGGACATCACCGCGCCCGGTGCCAGAAAGACATAGGGTGCGATTTTCATCTGGTTCCGTTTCCAGAACCCGGCAGGCTGGGGATCGTGGGGCATATCGACCTCGTGAATAAAGCGGGTCGGGGCCGCCCGAAGGCGACCCCGCAGTCGGGGGAGGAGTCCGACCTATTTGTAGACTTTGGCGCGGATTTTTTCGAGCCGCTCAAGAATGCGGTCAAGATCGTCAGGCTTGACCATGAATTCCTGGAAGCCCTCCATCCCTGCCTTAGCCATTTCAGCAGGTGCATCACGGTCATAGAACTGTGCCAATGCATGTGCATTCGACAGCATGGTGAAGCCTGCCTCAAGGAAGGTGTCGGTGGGTTTTGCCGATTGGTTGTTGACCGGCAACTGGCCCAGTGTCGCGTTCATCTTGGATTGTGCTTCGGGCGAGGCCAGATAGGCCAGGAACACCTTGGCATCTTCCTTGTTCTTCGCCCCTGCCGGGATGTGGAACGTGTCGGTCGGCGCATCTTCCGACATCGGAATGCCTGCGGTGATTTCCGGGAACTGCATGAAGCCGATCTGGTCTTCGGTCAGCCCGCCGTCTTTCATCGTGGCCACAGCAAAGTTGCCCATCAGATACATCGCAGCCTTGCCCTGCACCATTTGCGGGATGGCATCCTGCCAATCAATCGCGGCGTGGTTTTCGATGAAATAGCCCGGCTTGACCAACTCGGCCCATTTCTCAAACACGGCTTTGACGCGCGGATCGGTGTAGGGGATCTTGCCAGCCGTCAAATCCATGTGGAATTCATAGCCGTTCACGCGCAGGTCGAGATAGTCAAACCAGCCCGCGGTTGGCCACAAAGCCTTGGTGCCAATGGCGAAAGGCGTGATGCCTGCGGCTTTCAGCTTTTCGCTGGCAGCCAGCAGTTCGGCCCAGTTTTTCGGCGGCGTGATGGCGTTTTGTTCAAACAGGTCTTTGCGGTAGTAGATGCCCCACTGGTAGTAGGTGTAGGGAACGCCCCACTTTTTGCCATCAATGGTCATCGACGAGGCCGCCGATTTCAGCTGATCATCCAGACCGTTGGCGGCCCAAACGTCGCTGACATCCTCAAACAGCCCCGCTTTAACAAACGGCTCCATCCGGTTGCCCGCATACCAAGCGGCCACATCCGGCGGATCGGCTGTCAGAAAGTTGCGGATCGCGGCTTTATAGCCTTCGTGATCGAAATTGTTCCATTTCACGGTGATGTCAGGATATTTCACCTGAAAATCAGCGATCAATTCTTCCATCGCCTTTTTCGGCGTCGGGTCTGATTGGTCCGAGTTGATCACAATCTCGCCTGCGAAGGCGGCGGTGCCCATCAGAAATGCGCTAAGCGCCAGCCCGGTAAGGGCTTTGGTGAGTGTCATGGTTTCCTCCCTGAAACCGAAATTCGGTTTTGTCCCAGAAATCTCTCATCCTTGAGAGTATCTGGTTGCGGTTGAGTTTGGCATCAAATGCAGTAAACTCTACCGACATGCCGTGTAATACTTCCGGGATTCTAAGGTGCCTCTGCAATTACAAACCCCAAATTTGGCCAGCGCGCGCGACGAGTCGACGCCCGCGCATCCCGAGTATGACCCGCGCCATCCGCTTGTGGTGTTTGGCGACCATCGGTTTTGTGCCGGTGAATCGCTTGACGTTCAGCGCATGGCGGGCCCGCATATGCACAGTCAGATCGAGCTGAATTTCGTGCTGGAAGGCGAGATGACCTATTGGTTTGACGGCCGGGAACTGACTGTGGATGCCGGGCGGTTGTGCCTGTTTTGGGGCATGGTGCCGCATCAGGTGATCGCGCGCGCCGAGCCTACGCGGTTTGTCTGCCTGTATGTGCCGATGTCGGTGTTTTTGGGGCTGGCGTCGCTCAGCCAGTTTCGCGATGCGGTGTTTCGCGGCGCGGTGATCGAGGCGATGCATCTCACCGCTTGGGACCGCGATATTTTCATGCGGTGGCGCGCAGAATTGCTTTCGGGCGATGCCAGCCTGACCGAGATCATCCGAAATGAGTTGACCGCCCGTGTTCTGCGCATCGAGCGTGACGGTTGGCGCGATCTGCGCGAGGAAGGCTCGGCGATTGCCAGCCTGGCCCCGCATGGTGCAGAGCGGATCGAGCATGTGGAACGTATGCTGCGGTTCGTGGCTGAACATGCACTTGGCGATGTACGGGCCGAAGCGGTGGCGGCCAGCAGTGGCCTGCACCCCAATTACGCCATGTCGCTTTTCAAGCGCTCGGTCGGGCAAAGCATAACCCAAGCCATCACCCGCCACCGGTTGGACACGGCGCAATCGCTGTTGATCTCGACGGATAAATCCATCACCGAAATCGTCTACGAGTCCGGCTTTGGCTCTATCTCGCGGTTTTATGAGGCTTTTTCCGACAGGTTTGGCGAACGCCCAAAAAAGTTCCGCCAAAGACTACGTGCGAAAGCCGTGCTTTCTTCCTGAGTCAGAATACGTTGATCTTGCAGGTACGGCGTGATTCAGCCTCGGCCAAGAGACTGGACAATAAGCAAGCTTTTCTGGCTGGCGGACGCGCAGATTATGCGCCCGAGGCGATTTTTTCCCAAGAGCCATGACGCCGGGGTGAAAAGATCGCCCATCGGTGAAAAAGACGTTTGGACTTGCCGGCTTTCAAACTCAGCGGCATCAACGGGCGGTATACAATAGACTATTTTCCACTGCCCACGAAACACCTTAGGAAAAACGACCTGATTTCACCCTAAATCAGGTCTCACTATCCTGAACCGCTCAAGGCCGAAGCCCCGCCGTGCTTGTTCAGCAATGCGCCTTGATCTCCCCGCCTGTCGCAAGCATCTTGTGTAGTCTGGATACAGGAGCATCAGATGTTGAAATCTCTATCGCTTGCCGTGCTGCTGGCTGGAGCCGTCGTTCTTCCTGCCGCTGCAGAGACCATTCGTGTCGGTATGTCCGGCGGATATTTCCCCTTCACCTTTGTTCGGCAGGACAAGTTGCAGGGCTTTGAGGTTGATCTGATGAACGCGCTTGCCGAACGGACGGGCGATACGGTGGAATTCTCGACCATGTCATTCTCGGGTCTGATCGGCGCGCTGGAAGCCGGACGCATCGACACGGTTGCCAACCAGATCACCATCACCCCCGAACGCGCGGCGAAATTCGCCTTCAGCCAGCCCTATGTCTATGACGGCGCGCAAGTGGTGGTGAAGAAAGGCAACGAGACAGAGATCACCGGCGTTGAAAGCCTGAAGGGCCGTTCGGTGGGGGTCAACCTTGGCTCCAACTTCGAGCAATTGCTGCGCGCATTGCCGTTCGCCAGTGAAATCGACATCCGCACCTACGAAAGCAATATCGAGCAGGACACGGCGCTGGGGCGGATCGATGCTTTCGTGATGGACCGTGTCTCCTCGGCGCAGGTGATCAAGGAAAGCCCGTTGCCGCTGGCACTGGCCGGTCCCCCGTTCAGCGAGATCCAGAACGCCTTGCCCTTCCGCAACGATGCCGAGGGCCAGGCTCTGCGTGACAAGCTGGATGCGGCGCTGACCGAGATGAAAGCCGATGGCACGCTGAAGGCTATTTCCGAAAAATGGCTGGGTCTTGACGTGACTCAGCCTACAGGCAGACGCGATGCGGGGTCTTGACGTTGACTACATGCTTGGTCTGGTGCCGGTCATTCTGGGCTATGTGCCGCTGACCATCGGTATGGCGCTGGCCGCGATGGTCTGTGCTTTGCTGCTTGCCTGCCTGATGGCGGTGGAACGGGTGATGCGCGTGCCTGTGCTGGACCAGTTTGTGCAGTTGTTCATCAGCTTCTTCCGGGGCACGCCGTTGCTGGTGCAGTTGTTCCTGTTTTACTATGGCCTGCCGCAAATCCTGCCAATCCTGTCCGGGATCAACGGCGTGACGGCGGCGATCATCGGGCTGACGCTGCATTTTTCCGCCTATATGGCCGAAAGCATCCGCGCCGCGATCCTTGGCGTTGACCGCAGCCAGTGGGAGGCGGCACAGGCCGTCGGCATGACGCAGGCACAGTCGATGCGCCGGATCATCCTGCCGCAGGCGGCCCGCGTGGCGGCACCAACCTTGGTGAATTACTTCATCGACATGATCAAAAGCACCTCGCTTGCCTTCACCCTTGGTGTGACCGAGATGATGGGTGCCACGCAGAAGGAAGCCGCTGGCAGCTTCTTGTATTTCGAGGCGTTCCTTGTTGTGGCTGTGTTGTATTGGGCCATCGTCGAAACCCTGTCTTTCCTGCAAAAGCAGCTGGAACGCCACCTGAACAAGGCCATAGCCCGATGATCAGCATGCGTGGATTGACCAAGCGCTACGGCACAAACACTGTGCTTGACGGCATCGACCTTGACATTGCGGCAGGCGAGCGGGTGGCGATCATCGGCCCCTCCGGCACCGGCAAGTCAACCCTGCTGCGCTGTGTGAACTACCTCGACCGCCCCGACAGCGGCGTGATCCGTATCGGGGATCTGACCGTTGACGCAGCAAATGCGACCTCGGCGCAAATCCTTGCGCTGCGCCGCCGGACGGCGTTCGTGTTTCAGAACTATGCGCTGTTCGCCAACAAGACCGCCCGCGACAACATCACCGAAGCCCTCATCACCGTGCAGCGCAAACCGCGTGCCGAGGCCGAGGCGCGGGCCGACGCTATCCTGCGAGAGATCGGCCTTTCCGACAAATCCGCAAGCTACCCCGCCGCACTTTCGGGCGGTCAACAACAGCGCATCGGCATAGGCCGCGCCATGGCGCTGGACGCGGCCCTGATGTTGCTGGACGAACCCACATCGGCGCTCGACCCCGAATGGGTGGGCGAGGTTTTGGACCTGATGCGCCGTGTGGCCGAACGGCGGCAGACGATGCTGATCGTCACGCATGAGATGCAGTTCGCGCGCGAAATTGCCGACCGGATTATCTTCATGGACGGTGGGCGCATCGTGGAGGAGGGAACGCCTGCCCAAATCTTCGACACGCCGAAAGACATCCGCACAGCAAATTTCCTGCGCCGTGTCAGATAGATCATTCTGACATAGTTGAGTTGCCGGAAATGAGCGGTATGGCCCCAGTGATCTTAGACCGACGTCATGAATAACGCTGATCAAAGAGACTGCGCGATGATCAACCCGGCTGCCCGAGCTAACTTGCCCCGCTTCAAACGCCGCCATAAGGGTGTTGGCCTAACACAGAACCGCCATTCTACACCGTAAGGTTCGACAACATGGCAACAGCCAATCGCCTTAAAATGCCGGGCCTTGTTATCTGCTTTCACAAGATCACCAGACGCAGTACGCAGCTCAATCTTCGAAGTTTTGGGATAAATCATGGCGCAGAATGCCACCATTTACAAAGTTGAGCTTTCGGTCTCTGACATGGATCGCCACTATTATGAGACCCATAAACTGACAGTTGCCAAGCATCCGTCCGAGACAGATGAACGGCTGATGGTGCGCATCATTGCTTTTGCGCTGAACGCGCATGAGAATTTGGAAATGACCAAGGGCCTGTCAACGGATGACGAGCCAGACATTTGGCAGAAAAGCCTGAGCGGCGAACTTGATGTCTGGGTGGCCTTGGGGCTGCCCAGCGAGAAGGTGATGCGGCAATCCTGTAGCAAAGCCGATAAGGTGATTGTTTACCCATATGGCGGCAGAACGGCCGAGATGTGGTGGGACAAGATCAAAGGCAGCACCACCCGTTTTGACAACCTTCAAGTGATTGGTTTGTCCGAGAAAGACACAGGCGCGCTGGCAAAGCTGGCAAGCCGCGCGATGAAGCTCCAGATCAATATTCAGGACGGCGATGTGATGGTCAGTGTTGGTGACAGCATCGTTTACTTCACCCCGTTGAAATGGAAGAGTGCTGCGTAAGTCACGGATGCCCGCCACAAGAACCGACTTGCGTTGCTTGGTGGTGCCCCTCAGTCAGACGTGCCTTACCAATATCCGCACCAAGGAAGCTGCTCCACGGCGTCGCGTCCCAAGCGAACGGCAGCTTTGGGCCGAAAGCTCTCTGCCCAGTTGTGGGCGCAGATCGGCTCAAAGACCTTTTGCACCACCATGACACCCTTGGGCGCGCCGCTTTCTGAAGCAAGTTGTTCTATCGAGACGCGTCGGGTTTTGTTGGTTAAGGCGATGGCCGCCAGGGCGCCAAAACGGATCGCAGGCGTTCCAATCCCGCTTCAAGATTTTCGATAATATCTTAGGCCAGATCATCGGGTTCCGGCAGATTATCCAGATCGGTCAGGCTTTTGTCTTTTAGCCAGACAGATCGAGGCTCGCCTTGTCGCGGGCTGACAAGTCTTCGCGACTTTAGACGCGCCAGCGGCCTTCAGGGCTAGCATCGGATCAGGTGGGCGTGCGGTCATGGCGGTTGGCGGCGTTCTAAAGGCGGACAAATTCTGCCAGATCGGCGTAGGCGAGCGGCTTTTTCTTCAAGGTGTGATGCACATGGGTGCGGTAGTCATAATAAATGTGCATCGCATTCCGCATTGGCGGCTTAGCCGTCAACGTCAACGTCAACGTCAACGTCAACGTCAACGAAGCCGCGTCGGTTTTCCACCTTTCCCCCACCTCGTGATATTCACGGCTTAGACTTTCGCGCCCAGATCGGCGGGCCCGCTATGCTCATTACCATCCGTCCCGGCCCCGTCTTGCACCTCTGGCGCGATGGCAAGGAAATCGCGGCAGTGACTCTGACAAACCGGGATGCAAAAAGCATGACAGGGGCAGAACCCGCTTTTCTGCGAAAGGCTGCGCACTTGTCGCAAACCGCGTTAGCCAAGCGTGCCGGGGTCGGCAAACATACCGTTTCCTATTGGGAGTGCAAACCCCATCTGGATTGCCGAGGGTGGGCAGTCTTGCGGATGTTTGGCGCTCTGGGTTTGGACGCCTGCCAGATTAAGCCGCACCAGTACGCGCGCACGGGGGGGTGTTAGGCGGATAGCGGCGGAGCGGGCGGCACTGGATGCGCAGATGGCTCTTTGGCGTGAACGTAAAGCCGTTCGGTCGTCGCGGCATCGCGTGGTGTGCGGGGCGAAGACGCGGGATGGCGCGCCATGTCGCAACAAGAGTGAAGCCTGTAAACGGCGCTGCAAATTTCATGGAGGCAAAAGCACAGGGCCTAAAACAGAGGAAGCGCGGGCAAGGATTGCAGAAGCGCAGCGGCGGTGGTGGGCAAACTGGCAACACACAGCGACATTTCTCGTTAGAGCGTTCGTCTTGGCTGTGTGCAAACTTCCGATTGGATGCGGTGTCGACAATTTTGGCGGGCTACAGGCTTTAGCATCAGGAGAGAGAATGCGCATTATTTTGGTCGGTTTGTTATTGACAGGTTTGACAGGTTGCATGGAGACGTCTGCGCCACCTCCACCCAGCCCAGCGCTTCAACGCCTGATGGACGAATGTAAAGGGGGCAACATTCAAGCATGCACAACTATCGCGGAACTTGAAGAAAGTCGGCGTGCATCAATGCCGCCACCGCCCGTGTTTCAGCCGACATATATTGACCCTGAGCCCCTTGTGAACCGAAATCGCAATGTTCGCACTGTGTGTAACCCGACCTTCGGGGGCGGCGTTAACTGCACAAGCATGTGAATTTTGAGGAATGCGAGAGGTGTGGCGGGTCGCGTCTAATAGGTTGAAGATCGACACCGCAGGTCACTTCAATCCCGCTACTTCCAACACTATCCAGCGCCAAGTGGGGGATGTCGCGGGGGATGAATTCGACTAAAATCGCGCAAGTCCCTATAAGTAATATAATATTTGACGGAATATATGGCGGAGGGGACGCGACTGGCGTCGAACCTTCTCTGGGTTGCCGTCAGCCTTCAGTCTCGGGCCAAGGACCGTTCGAGAAGACGTAGTCGTAGACCTCCTTGAGATATCGGTACAAGGTTTCCTCGTCATCAAACAATTCGTTGGCATGCTCTGCATACCAGTCAACTGTCACCGGACGCCTTTGCAGCACTTCGTCAAACTGCCGCTGGATGCGCTCGATCCATTCGGACTTCTCCGCAACTGCTGCCTTCAACTCATTGGGTCGATAGTTGTTCGTATGCAGGAACAGGTGAGTTGTCATCATGAATTCGTAGGGAACGGTCATTCGCGCCTCCCGACCGGGAACATCGTGATAAGCTGGGGCTCCCCGGTAGCTGCAATTCTGAACTGGGCGACAACGATCCCGCCGTCGAAATTCATGACGCCTAGTGGGTTCATACCACTGCGTGGCCCTGTCAGAACGACACCTTCCACCTGAGACAGAAGATTGCGCCCCAAAGCATCTTCGATGCGAACTGCAACCTCAAAGGATCCGCGTTGATAAGCAGGATCATACAACGCCGCGTCGCGCGCGGCCCGATAGTCCAGCGTACCGCGCACATAGGTTTCAGCCGCCACAAAGGCTTCGGGGGTGGTAAATCTTGACGCCGCTCTAGGCGCCCGATGGCGACCTCCTTTTTCGCCATCGATCCGTGTCCCGGTCATCGGGTCTATCCCGCGCAGAACACGCGCCTCAAGCATCGCCCTTGTCACGGCACCTGTCGAAAAACAGGCGGATTGGGCAGCGCAACTATCGCGCCTGTTTAACCCGCGCGATGCAAGAGATCGCGGCGTCATGGGCTTTGGCGGTGCTACGACGAATCCGCCGCTATCCTTGCAGGCAATCCAAAACGATCCGGAATTCTGGATCGCCAGGATCCGCCGGATCGCCGAAGACCATCCTGGCGCGGATGTCGAAAGGATTTACTGGCTGGCGTATCTTGAAACCGCGCGTCTCGGGGCGGAAATGATCCTGCCGGTTTATCTCGCGACAGCGGGGCGGCACGGCCACGTATCCGGCCAGGTCGATCCACGCTTTGTCAGTGATTATGACCGGATGCTGAGGCAGGGTCTTGAGCTGGCCGATTTGGCGCCAAACCTCATGGTCAAGATCCCCGGTTCTGCCGAAGGCTACCTTGTCATCGAAGAGCTGACTGCCCGCGGCATTTCCACCAACAACACCACCTCTTTCACCGTGTCGCAATACGTCGCCTGCATGAATGCCGTATCGCGCGGGCTGGCGCGGGCGCGGGCGGCAGGCATCGACCTGTCGCGCTGGCGATCAGTGATCACCCATGTGTCGGCCAGACTGGGCAATGTCGGCGATCTGAAAGCGCAGGCTGAACTGCGTGGCATCACGCTGACCCCGGACGAGATCATCGACGGCGAAATGGCAGTCATGAAACGCGCCTACCACTACGGTAAAGAAACGGGTCATGCGTCCAAGATGTTGCAGTGTTCGATGCGGGTGAGTGATGCAGGGTCGGGCGGGGCAGCACAAAGCCGACATATCGCCGATCTTGCCGGGGGGGATTTCGTCTATACCTGCCCGCCCGGTTTCATCGCCCAACTGATGCAAGCCGAAGATCGTCTGCCGTCTTTCGATCCACAGGCGATCAACCAAACGCCCTCGCCCGAGGTAATAGCCAAACTGCGGCAACTTCCCTATTTCCGGCAGGCCTATGATTTTGACGGCATGGTCCCTGCGGACTTTTGCCAGTTCGGCGCCTTTGCCACCACCGCTGCCGAATTTGCCGCTGCCACACGCAAAACCGTGGATTTTGTCGCCCGTGCGCTGGAAGGCGCCGGTGCGCAATCCACCTGATGGAGAACACATGGCTCATCCCATTTTGGTGCCGCAGGTCGGCCAAGACCTGACTGAGGCGACGATAATCGAACTGCACGTCAAGCTGGGCGACCGGGTCAAAAAGGGGGACCTTGTTGCCGTGGTGGAAAGCGAAAAGGCAAGCTTCGAGGTCGAAGCATTTGTTGAAGGCGTCGTCATCAGCCTGCCTTACAAAACCGGCGACGTAGCACCCGTGCTCACACCATTGATGATGCTTGGGGAGGTCGGCGAAGTTGTGACGACAAAGGCCGAACCTGCGCCCGTCAAAGCAGCAGACGTTCCAGTCGCGCCCGCCCCGCTTGCGCCGATCCCTATCCCGGTCCAGTCTGTCGTGGCAGCCCCCAAACCCGTGCCGACCAATCAATCGTCGGTCGCACACACGGGCCTTCGGGCCTCGCCCGTGGCACGGCGGATCGCATCCGACCACGGGATGGACGTGACCCGGATCGCGGGCACCGGTCCCTTTGGTGCAGTTGTGCTGCGCGATGTCGATGCGGCCCTTGACGCAAATGGTGCGTCGGGTGGCATGCTGGACCTGCGTACATTGAAATCTGGCCAAGGAACACCCGTTGTATTCCTGCATGGTTTTGGGGCGGACCTGTCGTCATGGCGCCCCCTGATCGGTCGGATCGGGCTGGATAATCCGATGATGGCGCTTGACCTGCCGGGGCATGGGGCCTCGCACGGACATGGTGCTACCGACTTTGCCGCAATTGTCGCCACAGTGGGGCAGACGTTACGTACGTTGCCGGGTGGTGTCCATCTGGTCGGCCATTCGCTTGGGGCCGCTGTTGCCACCGCCTTGACGGAACGTGGTGATCTGGACGTGCGGTCGCTGACGCTGATTTCGCCTGCCGGTCTGGGGCCATCGATCGCCGGAGACTTTGTCGAAGGTTTCCTTGCCGCAAGATCAGAGGCCGCCCTTTCGGCCTGGATGCGCCGACTGGTCCATGATCCGGCCAGCCTCGCCTCTGTCCTCGTCCGCGCAACCTTGACGGCACGCGAAGCCGCAGGCCTGACCCTGGCGCAAAGCCGTGTGGCAAGCGCCGTATTCGAAGGGTCGACACAACTGTTTTCGACCACCGCCGCTTTGCGCGCCTACAAAGGTCCCTGCGCTGTCATCACCGGACGCGAGGATACCATCGTACCGCTGCGGGAAGTCGAGGCTGCCGTGCCCGCGCATGTCGCGTTGTACCGGCTGGACCGGGTCGGCCACTTGCCGCAGGTCGAGGCTGCCTATCTGCTTCAGACCCTGATTGCACGCACCATCCGGTCAGCGAACTGAATGCAGTCGATGAATGACTATGACATCCTTATCATCGGTGCAGGCCCCGGCGGTTACGTGGCCGCAATCCGGGCACGGCAATTGGGGCTTAAGGTCGGGCTGATCGAACGGGCGCATCTTGGCGGTATCTGCCTGAATTGGGGCTGTATTCCCACAAAGGTTATGCTGAAGGGAACCGATGTGCTGCGCGAGGCAAGTGGTGCGGATCGCTTAGGCATAAGCCCGCTTTCGCCAGTACTGGATCCCGTCAAGCTTATTGGACGGGCGACCGAAGTCAGTGGGCAGCTTTCGGCGGGGGTTGCCTTCCTTCTGAAGAAGAACGGCGTCGATGTGATCTGGGGTGCCGCAATGCTGACCTCAGCAGGTGACGTAACGGTGACCGCTTCGGACGCTGCCGCGCCGCGCGGCGCGCTGGGTCCGGGGGTTTACGCGGCGCAACATGTGATCCTGGCAACCGGGGCCAGTCCGCGCCGTTTGGCCGGGCTGGAACCCGATGGCCATCTGGTCTGGACCTATATGCATGCGCTTCGGCCTGTATCCGTTCCGGCGAGCCTTATCGTTGTGGGTTCAGGGGCGATGGGGATCGAGTTCGCCTCAATCTACGCCGCAATGGGTTCAAAGGTCACGCTGATCGATATTGCCGCACGCATTCTGCCTCAAGAGGACGCCGAGATCTCTGGCCTGATGGCCAAGGCGTTGCAAAAGCGCGGTATTCCCATGCATACAGGCGTCACAGTCGGTCAGCTTGACCGCCGGGAAAACAACGTGACCGCCCTGCTTTCGGATGGCACAACGCTTAGCGCTGAAAGGTTGCTCAGCGCTGTGGGCGTGGTTGCAAATGTAGTCGGACTTGGCCTTGAGGCACTTGGCGTTGTGCTCAATAACGGCGCGGTGCAAACTGTCGCGGCGGGGCGCAGCAGTGTGCCCGGGATTTATGCCATCGGCGATGCCGCAGGGCCCCCGATGTTGGCTCACAAAGCGGAACACGAGGGCATCGCCTGCGTCGAAGCGATTGCCGGGCAGACGCGACACGGCATCTCACCCGTGCCCCACTGCATCTACGCCAGCCCGCAAATAGCATCGGTCGGGATGACTGAGGCAAAGGCCGTCGAAAGCGGTCTGTCTGTAAGGGTCGGCCGCTTCTCGCTGCGCGGCAATGGCAAGGCGCTGGTGCTGGGTGAGCCGGACGGCTTGGTGAAATGCATATTCGATGCAGCGACGGATCGATTGATCGGGGCACAGATCATCGGAGTCGAGGCAAGCGAACTGATCCACGGCATGACCATCGCCGTCTCGCTGGGGGCCACTTCGCAGCAGCTTGCCAACGTCATCTTCCCGCATCCCACCGTGTCAGAGGCCCTGCGCGAGGCGGTGCTGGCCGCACGAGACGGAGCGATCCATGCCTGATAAACCGCGCGGAACCATCATATTCGATCTGGACGGGACACTCGTTGACAGCGCCCCCGATCTGGCTGACGCACTGGATTGGCTTCTGACAGAAATGGGTTATCAGCCCTTGGGTCTGAACAAAGTGCGCCAATTGATCGGCCATGGTATGGCTGAACTGGTGCGCAAAGGCCTGGAGGCGCGCGGTGCGCAATTGGAGGCGCAAGTGCTGGCCCGGGCCGTAGAACGGTTCCTTGAATATTACACGGCCAATCTGTCGCGTAAAAGCAAAGCCTATCCCGGCACTGCAGAAGTTTTGAACGCACTGCAGAAGGCAGGCTGGCGGCTGGTCGTCTGCACGAACAAGCTGGAAGCAAATGCTCGGCTCTTATTGCGGGACTTGGGGCTGCTGACAGCATTCGAACTTGTGGCTGGCCCTGACACATTCGGCGCGGCCAAGCCCGATCCGGCACACCTGCTTGGCTGCCTTCCCCTTGGCAATCCCGCGTCGCGCCCGGCCATCATGATTGGCGATTCAGAGGTGGACGTCGCCGCAGCCAAGGCTGCAGGCCTGCCAGTGATTGCGGTTACGTGGGGCTATTACCAAAAAGACATTAGCGAATTGGCTCCCGACGCCGTGGCTCACAACATGCAGGAGGTTCCTGCCCTGATTGACCGCTTGATGCAGCAAAACGACGCAGTTGATTGAAAATACAGCGCCCATGTCGGTAAGCATCGGCGCGACGGTTGCATTGTTTGTAACCAGTTGTCGGCGGGTATGAGTGCCGCGAAGGAAGCCAATGCCAATGCAGCTCACGACGTTGGCGAGGGTCAGCGTGGTGGCTAGGGCGGCGGTTGAGCCGTAGATGCCGAAGAAGCCCATGCCCGTCGCCTGCAGGGTCGTCTTCGAAATCCGCGTGACAAAGGTCCGGCTTCCGAGACCCGCCGCGTTGCTGCGGCAGCCACCATACCTGCTGAGTGCAGTTCGGCAACGGCATCCACGGTGGCGGCAGTAGTCATGCGCCAGCGGCGCGTCACAATGCCAGCCCCGATCTTCCCGCCCTGAAGCCCGGACAGGCCTTCGCCGCAGAGTCGTTGTGCCCCAAAACTTTCCGGATCATTGTCCTCCCTTTGATCTCTGCGATCAACCGCTTGGCGGCCGCAGCCTGAGCTGCGGAGAAGTTTTTAGCGAACGGATCGTTGGCCGACGCGCCATAGCCTCCGAGTAGGCAAATCCCGAGAGTGCCGCGATTATGGCTCTCAACGTGATCCAAAATTTTGGTCTCGCGGCGTCCAGGGGCGACAGTCCCATCCCGATTGCCCTGCCCCCCGGAAGTTCCCTCGGTCTGATGTAGAGTCTGCCCAACCCTAAAGGAGCAGACGCATGCGAAAGAGCCGTTTCACCGAGACGCAGATCATCGGGATGATCAAGGAGCAGGAAGCCGGGCTGACTGTGGCCAAGGTTTGCCGCAAGCACGGCATCAGCCCGGCGAGTTTTTACAAGCTGAAGGCCAAGTATGGCGGGATGGACGTGTCGGATGCCCGACGCCTGAAGCATCTCGAGGAAGAGACCGCGATGCTTAAGCGTCTGGTGGCAGACACGATGCTGGACGTTGTCGTGCTGAAAGACCTGCTGTGGAGTGAGGCCCCGAACGCCATTGGTTCGAGTGAGCGGGCCGAACGCTGACGGCATCAGCTCAGCGGCGGGAAGCGGTGATTAGGGCGCTGCGGGATCATAAGATCTCGCAGCGTCGGGTCTGCGACCTGGTTGGTGTCGATCCCAAGACCGTGCGGCGCGAGCGCCCGCCTGATCATGCGGATATCCGCAAGAAGATGCATGAGATCGCGGGCGCCCGCCGCCGGTTTGGCTATCCGCTGGCCTCTCACGGTTTGCTTGCAAACCGTGAGAGGCGGCGTGTTGGCATCCTGCTCGAGCGAGAGGGGTTCACGATGAACGAGAAGAAATTGTATCGCCTTTACAGGGAGGAAGGCCTGTCCGTGCGGCGGCGGCGTGGCAGAAAACACGCCCGCGGAACACGGGCTCCTATGCCGATACTGAACCGCCCAAACGTGCGGTGGTCACTGGATCCTCGCCATGGTCACTCGAACCAGTGGCGTTCACATGGCTCGATGTCCGACACCTTCGGTGCATCGCGCAAGTTCCGTATTCTGGCGGTCAACGATGACTGCACCCGCGAAAATCTGGGGCTGATCGCCGATACCAGCCTTTCTGGTGCGCGCGTTGCGCGGGAGTTGACCGCGATGATCCGGATTTACGGCAAACCCGGCTGCATCGTCAGCGATAATGGCACCGAGTTCACCAGCACCGCGATCCTCAAATGGGCGGGCGATACCGGCGTCGCCTGGCACTACATCGACCCCGGCCAATCGTCGGGAAAACAGTCCCCGGACTGTTTTCTAATCCTCCTCATACGCAGCAGAATGGCCTGATCGCCACCAACCAACGCTGCGCGTTGCTTTGCGGCATAGCGGCAGAAAGCCTTCGATTTGTTCGGGGATATGTTCCTGCCTCTGCCCCGATCATCAGCGGCGCAAGCCGCGTCATCCCGCAAGACCCTAGGGCAACGCCCCGCCCTGCAAAGGACTCAATAGGAGCGCTCTACATGGGCCTTGCGTGGTTCGCCGCTACCTGTGCTCACCCCCGCCCCCGCAATGGCGCTGTGCGCCATTCCTATCGAGTCTGGTAAACAAGGGGCGCACTCCTCATATTGATGGGGAGCGTCAACAAAAGGAATCTACGATGGAAATCCGCACTCTAGAGCAGCACGCGCTAAACTTTGCAGAATATGCAGTCGCCCCCGCCAAGAAAAGCCGGGGCGCAACCTACCAAAAGATGAACGGTAACGACTACCAGTGTCCTCATTGCTGGGTGCATAACGGTGTTCACTCAAAGATTACACCCTCGAACCGGGGGCACCGATGACTACGACGTTTGGCTATGCACCGTCTGCGAGACCGAATTTGTCACCCCGATGTAAAGGCAAAAACCGAACTGTGTATAATGTGTGGACGACTAAGGCGAAATCCCGTTTTTCCCTATAGTTTCAGCATGTTATGGGATGGGATTGGCGGAGAGACAGGGATTCGAACCCTGGGTCGGCGCAAACCGACAACGGTTTTCGAGACCGCCGCATTCGACCACTCTGCCACCTCTCCGCGGTAGGGATCGTGGCGGGGATTTAGCGGGGTCGCAGCGCGCTTGCAACCCCGATTTCATCACGGACTGCAAAGACTCTGCGCGGGTGCATCGCCCATAGCCCTCGCATGCGCCGCGCACGCCAGTGCTTCCGCCGCGCGGCGCCAGACAAGCGAAGCCCCGCGTACTCACCGATCTGTGTCTGCCGTGCCCTTGGCAGCACTGCCGTAACGCCGTAACTACGGGGCCAATCCGCCGCGAAAGGCCCGCCCATGCTGCGCCCCCTCCTGCTCTCGCTTTGTCTTGCCTTGCCTGCCACTGTGCTGCCATCTTACGCGCAGACGCAGGCCATCCAGCCTGATATCTCAAGCCTCACCCAGACCCTGAAGATCGACGCCCTGATCGCGGTGATGCGCACCGAGGGCCTCGCCAATGGCAAGGATATGGAGGCTGATCTGTTCCCCGGCCAAGATGGAGCGGCTTGGGACGTTGTGGTCAGCCGCGTCTATGACACCGCCCGTTTGCACCAGATCTTCGACGCGGCCCTGACCAAAGCGCTGGAAAACGACCCCGCCACCCAGAAGGCCATGCGGGCGTTCTTCGGCACCCCGCTTGGTCAGCACATTCTGGCGCTGGAGATTGACGCCCGCAAAACCTTGCTGGATGACAAGGCCACCGAGGCCGCAGCCAAACTCTGGGGCCGCGCGCTGAATGCCAAAACCCACCGCGCAAAGCAAATCAACCGCTTTGCCGAGATCAACGACCTTGTCGAATCCAACGTCATGGGCGCGATGAACGGCAATCTGGCGTTCTACCGCGGCATGAACGCAGCCGGAGCTTTCCCCGAGCCGATGCCCGAAGATGATATGCTAGCGGAAGTCTGGGCGCAGGAAGCCGATGTGCGCCGCGACACCACCGAATGGCTGTATCCGTTCCTGATGCTGGCCTACCAGCCGCTCAGCGACAAAGAACTTGGCACATACATCGCCTTCTCGGAAACCCCTGCGGGCAAAAAAGCCAACCGCGCGATGTTCGTGGCGTTTGATGCGATGTTCGTGCAGGTCTCAAAGGAACTCGGCCAATCCGCAGGCCGCCTGATGGCCGGACAAGACATCTAACCCCGCCATACTCCGGCTTGACACCAAGCCCGACCCGCCGCATAAGCGCGCATCCCGGCGAGGTGCGAATCTCGTCGGGTCTTTATTTCATGACGCTCCACAGGGGCGCGCTGTCCGAGGCGGGGAAACCCGGAACACCCGTAAGGGGGCCACAAGACGCGGAGCAAGAGAAGGAAAGACCCATGTTCGCGGTCCTCAAGACAGGCGGCAAGCAGTATAAAGTGCAGGCGGGTGACGTTCTGCGCGTTGAAAAGCTTGACGCCGTGGCTGGTCAAAAGATCCAGTTCAACGAAATTCTGATGGTTGGCGGCGAAAGCCTGACCATTGGCGTGCCCTTCGTGGCAGGTGCAGCCGTGCAAGCCGAAGTGATCGACCAGATCAAAGGCGAAAAGGTCATCCACTTCGTCAAACGTCGTCGTAAGCACTCGTCGCAGCGCACCAAAGGCCACCGTCAGCACCTGACGCTGGTTCGTGTGCTTGACGTGCTGGCTGCAGGCGCTGATGCCACTGGTGTTGCTGCTGCAACCGGCACTGCCGATGCCCGCCGCGCCGCCCATAACAACGCTCCGGCACCCGTTGTCGAAGCTCCTGCAAAACCGAAGCGCGCTGCCAAAGCCGCTGTAGTAGCGGAGTAATCCCCCATGGCACACAAAAAAGCAGGCGGCTCATCCCGCAACGGCCGCGACTCGGCTGGCCGTCGTCTTGGCGTGAAGCTGTTCGGCGGCCAAGCGGCCATTCCGGGCAACATCATCGTGCGTCAACGCGGCACCACCTGGTTCCCCGGTGAAGGTGTTGGCATGGGCGTGGATCACACCCTGTTCGCCAAGGTTGAGGGTCATGTCACCTTCAAAAAAGGCTTCAAGGGCCGCACCTTTATTTCTGTGCTTCCGGCAGCGAAAGCCGCAGAATAAGCCGAACCTTTACAATGTGATTGTAGACAGGGGATCGGTCGAAAGACCGGTCCCCTTCCTTATTTCTGCCGTAGGAATAGGGTTTTATAGGGTTTAGAGCGTGTCAGGTTTTGATAGAATCTGCCTTATCGGAAAACGCGTTCGAGCGTATGCGAGAGGCCGCAATTTTCGATTCAATCTAAACCTGACACGCTTTGGCCCGAGATGGCTTGCAGGAGAAGGTCCGTGGTTTTGGATATGATTGCTGTTCCTACCGATGGTCAGATTGCCGCTGGCCGCTTTGTGCTGCGCCCCGTGCGCAAGTCCGATGCTGGCTTGTTCGCGCTGTATGCGGGCGACAAGCGCGTGGCCGAAGCCACCCATTCGATTCCGCATCCCTTGCCGCCGGGGGCTGCCGATGCCTTCGTCACCCGCGCTATGGGCGGGCGCTCGGATGAACAGATCTGGGTAATGGACGGTTCCGCCACCGGTCTGGCCGAGGTGTTGGGCGTGATCAGCCTGAAACCGATGGACGCGCACAAGCCCACGCATGGCCAATCGGAAATCCGCTATTGGGTGGCCCCCGCGTTCTGGAACACCGGCATCGCGTCCGAGGCCGTCAAGGCTTTGGTCGCCGCCAACCCGCAAACCAACTGCACGATCTTTGCCGAGGTGTTCCAAGACAATCCCGGTTCCGCCCGCGTGCTGACCAATACCGGGTTTCAATATCTGGGCGATGCCGAAACCTTCTCGGTCGCGCGCAATGGCCTCGTGCTAACCTGGACCTATGTGAAAAAGCTGGGGTAAGGCGGGGCACATTTGCACTATGGCGAACCCATTGTGACGCGCGCGAACCGAAAGAAAACTCTGCGGGGCAGAGTTTTCTGGTTCATTGCTCATAAGGCTGAAAGCCGTTGAGCAAAGGGTGTTGTGCAGCAAGCTATGGGTTAGAAATCGGGCCGCGTCTGCCTGGTAGGTGCGTGTAAACGCGCCTGCCGGGGCAGGCAGGCGCGGCCCGATTTGTCGCGGGACAAATCGGGCAAGAAAAGAAAGGGCGGTTCAATGAAAACTGATTATCATCAAAGCTCAGTGCCTCTGCGCCCCCATCTTAAAACCGCGCGTCTCACCCTGCGCCCGGTGGCCGCCTCCGATCAGGCCGCCGTCGTCACACATCTCAACGATCTCGCCATCTCCGGCTGGCTCGCCCGTGTGCCCGTGCCCTACACGGCAGCGGATTTCGATGAATTTGCCACCCAGATCGCTTATCCCGGCGAAACCTTTACCATCGAAGACGCCAGCGGCTTTGCCGGCATCATCGGCGCAGGCTTTGAACTCGGCTATTGGCTTGCCCCCCGCGCCCACGGCCAAGGCTACGCCACCGAAGCCGCCCGCGCCGTGCTGGACATGCAGTTCGCGTATGATGAAAGTACCGTCGCGGCGGGTTACTTTGAGGGCAATGCGCCGTCAGCCCGCGTGCTCGCGAAACTGGGTTTTGTCGAAACTGGACGCCGCCCGAAACACTGCCGCGCCTTAGGCCAAGATCGCCCCCACGTCGATCTGCTACTGACGCCCGAAGCCTTTCTCGCCGCCAACCCGCTGGAAATCATCACACCCCGCCTGCGCCTTGCGCCCTTGGATATCGAGCGCGACTGGCGCGATATCGCCCGCATCGGCGGCGATCCGCAGGTCGCCCCGATGACCAATTCGCACCTCTCGCCGTGGCCCGAAGCCGACGTGCGCGCCACTCTCGCGGAAAGCCAATGGCGGGGGCGCTTGGGCTTCCGCCTCGGCATCTGGTTTGAAAGCAAACTGATCGGCGCAATCGGCATCTGGGATGACCCGGTGGAAACCGGCTATTTCCTCGACCCTGCGTTCTGGGGCCGTGGCATCGCGACCGAGGCGATGGCCGCCTTCCTGCCGCCGATGATCGCACGCTTTGGTCTAGCGGAAGTGTTCGCCGATCACTGCACCGACAACCCGGCATCGGGTGCTGTTCTGCGCAAACTAGGCTTCCGCCAAATCGGCGAAGGCATCGGTGAAAGCCTTGTAAGGGGCGCTGTGCCGATCCTGATCTATCGGCTTGATCCGCCAAAGGTTAATAATGTGTTAAAATGATACGGTTAAGTAACTGACGTATAAAGATAAAATTTGGTCCCGAGTTGGGACCACCCCAAACCCCGCCAAAAATCCCCGTGCTTGAGTCCCGCCCCCCAATCCTGTATCGCCTAACCTTATCTTTCAGAAAGCCGTTCCGATGAAATTCCTCGACCTCACCAAAGTCTATATCCGCTCCGGCGGCGGCGGGGCAGGCTGCGTCTCTTTCCGGCGTGAGAAATTTGTTGAATTCGGCGGCCCTGATGGCGGCGATGGCGGCAACGGTGGCTCTGTCTGGGCCGAGGCCGTCGACGGGTTGAACACCCTGATCGACTTTCGCTACCAACAACACTTCTTCGCCAAATCGGGGCAGGGCGGCATGGGCAGCCAACGCACCGGCAAGACCGGCGACGACATCATCCTGAAAGTTCCGGTTGGCACCGAGATCCTCGATGAAGACGAAGAAACCGTGATCGCCGACCTGGTGACGGTGGGACAGAAAATTCTGCTTGCCAAGGGCGGCAACGGCGGCTGGGGCAACCTCGCGTTCAAATCTTCCACCAACCGCTCCCCCGCCCGCGCCAACTCGGGCCAAGAAGGCATCGAGCGCACGATCTGGCTGCGCCTGAAACTGATCGCCGATGCAGGGCTGCTGGGCCTGCCCAATGCCGGCAAATCCACCTTCCTCGCCGCCGTCTCCAACGCCCGCCCGAAAATCGCCGACTACCCGTTCACCACCCTCGTGCCAAACTTGGGCGTGGTCGGCATTGATGGCGCGGAATTCGTGATGGCCGACATTCCCGGCCTGATCGAAGGTGCCTCCGAAGGTCGCGGCTTGGGCATGCAATTCCTCGCCCATGTCGAGCGTTGCAAAGTTCTGCTGCACCTCGTCGACGGCACCTCAAGCACGATCACCAAAGACTACCGCACCATCGTCAAGGAACTGGAAGCCTATTCCGAAGTCCTCGGCGACAAACCCCGCATCCTCGCTTTGAACAAATGCGACGCGCTGGATAAGGCCACCATCACCACCCGCCGCAAAGCGTTGGAAAAGGCCTCGGGTGGCCCGGTGCATGTGATTTCCGGCGTGGCAGGGATCGGCCTGATCGACGCTTTGCGCAACCTGATGGTTGAAATCAAACGCGAGGCCCCTGTCGAGGAGGGCCTGCCGTGGCAGCCTTAAAGCCCCTGACTGCCCCCGATATTCGCGACGCGAAACGTCTGGTCGTCAAGATCGGCTCGGCCCTGCTGGTGGACCGCAAGCTTGGCCTGAAACAAGGCTGGCTGTCGGCCTTGGCAATGGATGTGGCCGAAGCCAAAGTGCGCGGCACTGATGTGGTGCTGGTGTCGTCGGGTTCTATCGCCTTGGGTCGCAAGGTGCTGGGCCTCGGCGACGGCATCCTGACGTTGGAGCAAAGCCAAGCCTGCGCCGCCGTCGGTCAAATCCGGCTGGCGCGTGCCTATGAAGAAGTCCTCGCCCCGCACGGCATCACCACCGCACAAGTGCTGGTGACGCTGGAGGATACCGAAGACCGCCGCCGTTATCTGAACAGCCGCGCCACGATGGAAACCCTGCTGGGCCTCGGCGTGGTGCCGATTGTCAATGAAAACGACACTGTCGCCACCGATGAGATCCGCTTTGGCGACAACGACCGTCTGGCCGCCCAAATCGCGGTGACGGTGGGCGCAGATCAGTTGATCCTGCTGTCGGATGTCGATGGCTTCTACTCCGCCAACCCGAAAGAAGACCCAACCGCGCAACGTTTCGATCTGGTCGAAACCATCACGCCACAAATCGAGGCGATGGCGGGCGATCCGATTTCGGGCATGTCAAAAGGCGGCATGAAGACCAAACTGCTGGCCGCCAAAACAGCCGTCAAAGGTGGCTGTGCGATGGCGATCATGGAAGGCTCGGTGCTGCGGCCGCTGTCTGCGCTTGCCAATGGCGCGCAGCGGACGTGGTTTGTGGCGCAAAGTGACCCGCAAGCCGCGCGCAAACGCTGGATCAACGCGATGAAACCGCGTGGAGAGTTGCGCTTGGACGCGGGGGCGGTGACGGCGTTGCGGGCGGGGAAATCTTTGCTGCCAGCGGGGGTTACGCATGTCGTGGGTAGTTTTGGCCGTGGCGATCCGGTGGCAATCCTGTCGCCTGCCGGTGATACTCTGGGCAAAGGCCTGGTGCGCTACACGGCGGTGGAGGCCAAGGCGATTGCCGGGCATCGCTCGGGTGAGATTGAGGCAATTCTGGGCTATCAGGGGCGTGCGGCCTTGGTGCACCGCGATGATATGGTGATTTGAACCGCTGCGGCGAAATCGATTTCTGAAACAGAAATCGTGCACGGAATTTTTCTTAAAATTCCGGCCTGGGTGAGAAAGCAGGTGCTTGAGGCAAATGTCGAAGCCTCCGGCGGGAGTATTTGGGCCAATGTGAAAGGGCCGAAGATGGACGTGCAAGTCTTGGACGTGATGCGCGATATTGGCAGCCGGGCGCGGGCGGCTGCGGCGGAACTCGCCTATGCATCGCAGGAACGCAAGTATGCGGCGCTGATCGGCGGTTCGGCGGCGGTCTGGGCGCGGCGGCAGGAAATCCTCGACGCCAACTATATCGACATGGATTATGCCAAAGAGAAAGGCCTCGGCCCCGCGATGCTGGACCGCCTGCGCTTGGATGAAAACCGCGTCCGTGGCATCGTTGATGCCCTGCGCAGCGTCGCCGAATATCCCGATCCGGTGGGCCGGGTGCTGGCGGAATGGGATCGCCCTTCTGGCCTGCATATCCAGCGCGTTGCCACCCCTTTGGGCGTGGTTGGCGTGATCTACGAATCCCGCCCCAACGTCACCGCCGACGCCGGTGCTTTGTGCTTGAAGGCCGGCAATGCGGTGATCTTGCGCGGTGGGTCGGAGAGTTTTCATTCCTCCGAAGCCATTCACGATTGCATGCAGCAGGGGCTGCGCGAGGCCGGTCTGCCCGTTGATGCGATCCAACTGATCCCGACGCGCGACCGCGAGATGGTGACGGCGATGCTGCAAGCCGTAGACTACATTGACGTGATCGTGCCGCGCGGCGGCAAGGGCTTGGTCGGACTTGTGCAGCGCGAAGCCCGCGTGCCGGTGTTCGCGCATCTCGAAGGCATCTGCCACGTCTACGCCGACCGCGACGCCGATCTGGAAAAGGCCCGCCGCGTGGTGCTGAATTCCAAGACCCGCCGCACCGGGGTTTGCGGTTCGGCAGAGTGCCTTTTGATCGACTGGCAGTTCTACACCAAACACGGCGCTGTGCTGATCGAAGACTTGCTGCGCGCGGGGGTTGAGGTCCGCACCACGGGCGAACTCTTGAAAATACCGGGCACGGTGCAGGCCGTGCCCGAAGATTTCGGCCATGAATTCCTCGACATGATCATCGCAGCCAAGCTGGTGGATGGTGTCGATGAGGCCATCGCGCATATCCGACGCTATGGCTCCAACCACACCGACAGCATCCTGACCGAGAATGATGCCACCGCCGCGCGCTTCTTCCAACGGCTCGACTCGGCCATTCTGATGCGCAACGCCTCGACCCAATTTGCCGATGGCGGCGAGTTTGGTATGGGCGGCGAGATCGGCATTGCCACCGGAAAGATGCACGCGCGCGGCCCGGTGGGGGCGGATCAGTTGACCAGTTTCAAATATCTGGTCACCGGCGATGGCACGATCAGAAGCTAAGCCGGATTTCCCCCTCCGCCAATTCGGTGGTCAACCGCCGATGCTGACGGGTGATCTCCTCGGGCACCAGCAGGAATTGCACCTGCGCCGGGCCAATCTCGGCCAAAGCCGCTGGATGGATCAGCCCCTCCCACAGGCTTGGGTCGATCTTCAGCTTGGCCGCGGTCGCCCGCAGCGTCCAGCGCGCCTCGCCACGCTCCACCTGCACCCGCCCGCCATAGGGCAAAGCCGACTCGAGGCACAGGATCAGCAAAAACACCAGCTTCACATCGTGCCTTGGCAGATCGACGGGGCTGTCCCAGTCGATCTGCATCCGTCCGCCATGCGTCATGTCCGAGATAATCGCCATCACCTCGTTCCGTCCGATGCGCTGCTCGGCGCTGCTGGCGCCAAACGCCACCCGGAAAAACCGGATGCGGGCATTGGCATGACCGACGCTTTCGGTGATCAGCGCCATTTCTGGTCCCTTTGCCGCACCCTCCATCAACATCAACTCTACCCCGTTTCCGATGGCACCAATCGGGCTGATAAGGTCATGGCAAATACGCGAGCCGACAAGGGCTGCAAGATCGGGTTTGTCAGGCATTTGGGCGGTCACTGCGGTCATCCTTCAACGAGCGAGGCGAATATGGCGGCTTTACTGGAACCGGGCATGCTGGTGCGCCACCCAGCGCGGCCCGATTGGGGCTTGGGGCAGGTGCAATCCAGTATTGGCAACCGGGTGACGGTGAATTTTGAACATGCGGGCAAGGTGGTTATTGACCTTTCACAAGTGGAACTGACGCCGGATTTCTCGCCCCGCAATGCGCCCCGGAACTCACATTGACGCAGCATGTGGTTAATCTTGGGTTAACACAATCACGGCCAGCGCCCGCGTGGTTGCATTGCGGGTCGGCAAAGCCTAAAAAAACCTGTCGCCCAAACAGCCGGACCGGATGCTGCCGATGATTTCTGACGACAAGCACTTCATCTTACGTCTGGCGCAAGACGACCGCGATTTGCGCGCGGCGCAACGCTTGCGCTATGAGGTGTTCGTGCAGGAATTGGGCGCGACCGTAGCACTTGCTGACCATGATGCGCGGTTAGAACGCGATGAGTTTGATCCCTATTTTGACCACCTGCTGCTGATTGATCCGCAGCGCTCGGCGGAGGATTTGCAAGACGTGGTGGGGGTTTGCCGCCTGCTGCCCTCGGATCGGCTGGCGGTCTCGGGGCGGTTTTATTCGGAGTCCGAATTTGATCTGACCACGCTCAAAGCTTCGGGCCGCAAACTTTTGGAACTTGGGCGGTCTTGCGTCCATGCCGATTATCGCGGCGGCACAGCGATGCTTTTGCTGTGGAACGCGCTGGCGGACTATGTACTCGACCATCGCATCGAGGTTCTGTTTGGCGCGGCCTCCTTCCATGGCACCGATATGGCTGCTCTCGCGCAGCCGCTGTCCTATTTACAACATTTCCACCTTGCCCCGCCCGAGTTGCGTGTCATCGCGCGCCCGGCGCAGGCGGCACAGATTGCGCTGATTCCGCAGGACCAGCTGGACCGCAAGGCGGCGATGCTGGCCACGCCTGCGTTGATCAAAGCATACTTGCGTCTGGGCGGCTATGTCGGGCAGGGCGCTTGGGTCGATCATGCCTTCAACACCACCGATGTTTGTCTGGTGATGGACACCGCCCAAATGAGCGCCAAGCACCGTGATTTCTACATCCGAAAATCGGGGCGTGAGGCATGAGCGATTGGCGGCAAGATGCGCTGGCTTTGCCACCCGTTGGTGCTATGGGCTGGTTGCGCGTGGCTCTGCGTGGCGCGGCGATGGGCTTGGTGATCTATAGCGGTTTGTTGGTTTTGCTGCTGCTGCGTCTGATCGAGCGCCCGCTGTTCGGGCCATCCCGCCCGTGGACCCTCTACATCACCCAAGCCGTCTGCAAACTGGTGTTTCCGATCCTCGGCCTGCCGCTGGTTACACGCGGACAACCCATGCAAGTGAAGGGAGCCGTGGTCGCCAACCACTCGTCATGGCTGGATATTTTCGCCTTGAATGCTGTGCAACGCGGCTATTTCGTTGCTAAATCCGAGGTAGAGCGTTGGGCCGCGATAGGCTGGCTTGCCCGCGCCACCGGCACAGTTTTCGTCGCCCGCAAGGGCACTGAAGCCAAGCGCCAACAAGCCCTTTTTGAGTCGCGGCTGCGTGCGGGCCATAAACTGATGTTTTTCCCCGAGGGCACCAGCACCGATGCAATCCGGGTTTTACCTTTCAAATCAACGCTTTTCGCGGCGTTCTTCACCCACGGTCTCGACCATATCCTGCATATCCAGCCCGTCAGTGTAATCTACCATGCGCCTTTGGGCCAAGATGCGCGCTTCTATGGTTGGTGGGGCGAGATGGATTTCGCACCGCACCTGTTGCAGGTGCTGGCGGCACGGCATCAGGGCCGGGTTGAGGTGATTTTTCACCCGCCCGTGGCGGTCGATGCCTTCGCCAGCCGCAAGCAGCTTGCCGCGCATTGCGAGGCAGTTATCCGGGCCAGCCACCCACCTTCGACAGCCCGCAACTTGGACCAGCGCGCCAATACCTACTAGATGTAGTGGTTTAATGCCGCAAACGCTTGCAAATCCACAAGTCATTCCCCGCTGGGAATGAAATCGGCTTAGCCTAGCGGGGCCATCAGCACCCGCAGCGCGGTCGCGGGATTGTCGGCCAGCCAGATTTCTTCGCCGATGCCGAAGAAATCGGTGACGGGGCCAAATTTTTCGATCAATTCCACTGTCAAAGCGCCCTCGGCGATCACCGGCACTTCAATCACAGCACTCCACCATTCAAACAGGTCGAAATCGACCTGCTCGCCATTGCCAAGCGGGGTCGGTCCTGTCGGCCCAAACGCCACATAATCCGCCCCCGCCTCGCCTGCATTCATGCCCTCATGCCGGGTCACGCCGCAAAACGCGCCGATGATGGCATCGCTGCCGAGTTCCTTGCGGACATAGCGGACTTGGCGCGCGCCATCTGTCAGATGCACGCCGTCAAGACCAAGCCGGTTCACCATCAGCAGGTGGTTTTCGATCACAATCGCGACGTCACGGGCATGGCTGACCAGACGGCAGGCATCGGCGGCGCGCTGGATCATTTCCTCATCCTTGGTGGCCAAGGCGAGGCGGACGCAAGCGATATCGGTGCTGTCGAGCACTGCGGCCAAGCGGTCGGGGAAGGTTTCCAAATCAATCGCGGGCGGGGTGATCAGGGTGATCTGCGGGCGGTCTTGGTCGGCCATCGGGGTATCCTGCATGAATTTGGCCCCTGATAGCGCAGAAAGCTGGCCTTGGCTAGCAAGGCGGGCTGGCGTATCAGGCGGCATCATACCCGGAGAAACCCCATGATCCCGCCCGCTTTCATTCTGGTCCGCCCGCAAATGGGCGAGAACATCGGTGCGAGCGCCCGCGCGATGCTGAACTTTGGGTTGGAGCGGATGCGGATCGTCGCCCCGCGCGATGGCTGGCCAAATTCGGCGGCGGTGGCTTTGGCATCAGGGGCCGGGAGGGTGCTGGATCAGGCGGGGTTGTTCGGGTCGGTGCAGGACGCGATTGCGGATTGTGATTTCGTATTTGCCACGACCGCGCGGGGGCGGGAGTTGACCAAGCCAATCTATACGCCCGAGGCCGCGATGGAACACGCGCGGGGGTTGGTGGCTGCGGGCAAGCGGGTGGGGGTGCTGTTCGGGCCGGAACGCGCGGGGTTGGAGAATGAAGATGTGGTGCTGGCCAACGCGATCGTGACGGTGCCGGTGAACCCGGAGTTTGCCTCGCTGAACCTCGCGCAATGTGTGTTGTTGCTGGGGTATGAATGGCGGCGGCAGACCCAGCCTGCGGAGGCGGTCGTGATGGAGATGGCGCGGACAGAGATGGCGTCGGGGATTGAGGTTGAGAAGCTGGGGGATCATTTTGAGGAGAGGCTGGAGGCGGCGGGCTTCTTCTTTCCCGAGGCGAAGATTCCGGGCATGAAGGCCAGCTTGCGGAACATGTGGTCGCGGTTGGGGCTGACCAAGGCCGAGGTTCAGACCTTCCACGGCATGCTGCGCCAGATTGCTTATAAACTGCGGTCGCAGGGGGATGAGTGACGATCCCAACTTGGGACCATTGATTTTTAGGGGGGTCTTTTGACGGGTTCGCGGGCTCTGTTGCACAAATCAGCCTGAGGTCGAGTTTTCCCTTCCGCTGGACAGAGTCATCCCACACGTTGAGTTTGCGGCGTTCCAAGTGCCGTAAATCGGTTCAGGATCGCCGCCCTGATCTGCAACTCCGCCACCTGCCGCTCGAAGTCGCGCGCCATAAC